>NZ_BTPU01000015.1:0-63202 GCF_036985595.1 Vallitalea maricola
CAATCAAGCCCAAGAAGTAACGAGAACAGTAGTAGTAAAAGACGATGAAGAAGCTCCAGTGATAACTCTAGTGGGAAATGCAACAGAAGAAGTAACCTACGGAGGAACGTATACAGATGCAGGAGCAACAGCATTAGATAATAGAGATGGAGATATAAGTGAGACCATAGTAGTGACTGTAACTAAAAACGGTGAAAATGTTGGTGAAGTATCTACAAATGAGCCAGGAACATATATCTACCACTACAATGTATCCGATGAAAAAGGCAATCAAGCCCAAGAAGTAACAAGAACAGTAGTAGTAAAAGAAGATGAAGAAGCTCCAGTGATAACTCTAGTAGGAAATGATAATGAAGAAGTAACCTATGGAGGAACGTATGTAGATGCAGGAGCAACAGCATTAGACAATAGAGATGGAGATATAACAGAAAATATAGTAGTAACTATAACTAAAGACGGTAGCCTTGTAGATGCAATATCTACAGTTGAGCCAGGAACATATATCTACCACTACAATGTAACTGATGAAAAAGGTAACGAAGCTAATGAAGTAACAAGAACAGTAGTAGTAAAAGAAGATGAAGAAGCTCCAATAATAACATTAGTAGGAAATGAGAGAGTAGAAGTAACTTATGGAGGAACGTATACAGATGCAGGAGCAACTGCTTTAGACAATAAAGATGGAGATATAACAGAGAATATAGTGATGACTATAACTAAAGATGGTAACCTTGTAGAAAGAATATCAACAAATGTATCAGGAATATATATCTATCATTACAATGTATCTGATGAGAATGGGAATGAAGCCAACGAGATAACAAGAATGGTAGTAGTTAAGCAAAGACCAAGTTCAGGTGGCGGAGATACCCCTTCAGGCGGAGGTGACAACCCATCAGGAGAAGATAATAATCCTTCAGATGGAGGAGACACAACTGATGATAATGAAGATGGAGACTTAGACGAAGAAATAATAATAGATGAACCTACAACTCCATTAGGTGCCATAGAATTTTATGATCCTTATATCAAGGGATTTCCAGATGGTTCATTTAAACCTAAAAAAGCTGTTACAAGAGCGGAAGTAGCTGCAATGTTTGCAAGAATTCTAAAATTAGATACTGAAGAATCAGGAGATTCTAGCTATACTGATGTAACAAATGCTCATTGGGCATACAAGTACATTCAAGCGATAACCAAGATAGGTTTATTCAAAGGATATGATGATGGAACATTTAAACCAAATCAGGCTATAAAAAGATCTGAAATAGCAGTTGTATTCTCAGCATATTGGGATTATGTTGGTGCAGAAGTAAAAGATGACGAAAGTATCTTTACAGATATTTCAGGACATTGGGCACAATCATATATAAATAAATTATATAATGCTGGAGTAGTAAAAGGCTTTGAAGATAAAACATTTAGACCTGATACCGATACTGCTAGAGAGCAAATAGTAATTATGATCAATAAGATTATAGCTAGACCTAAATTAGATACAGTAAATCCTTCGTTTAGTGATGTATCTAATGACCATTGGGCATATGGAGATATTGAAGCTGCATCAGTAAAATTTAACAAAGAAGAAAATAATGAAGAAGAGAATCAAGATAGTGGAGATCAGCAATAAGACATAATATGAAATAGTAAATGAACAAAAAAATAATCATTTATTTTAAGGACTTAGTCAATAGGCTAAGTCCTTTTGGCGGTTAAATAAATTATATTATAAGCTTAAACTGGTAGTAAAAGGGGTTTTAAATTATTAGAATAAACAGTTGACATACAAGTATTACAGGTGTAATATATAACTTGAGAAACTATTACATATGTAATAGTTTGAGAAAAGAAAGAGGATGATTATATGGAACAAAATACTCAAATATCAGGTGCAGAATGGAAAATAATGAATATACTTTGGTCGACTTCACCCCTTACAGCGAATGAAATAATTAATCATTTGGGTAATCATGTCAATTGGAATGATAGAACCATAAGAACATTAATAAATAGATTATTGAAAAAGCAAGCAATTTCATTTGATAAAAAGGGCAGAGAATACTTATATTACCCTATTGTTAACGAAGATGAATGTAAAAGAAAAGAAAACAAAAATTTCTTGAACCGTGTTTATAATGGCACTTTCAGCTTGATGTTTGCAAAATTTTTGGAAGATGAGGCATTTAGTAAGGATGAAATAAATGATTTGAAAAAGATTCTTAACGAAAAGACGGAAAAATAAGGAGGTTAGATATTGTTTAATTTACATGAGTTGACTATTCAAATATTTCATTCATCAATAATAATAAGTATTGTCATCTTGATTATTCTTAGCATAAAAACCATATTTAAAAATAGATTAGGAGCAATGTGGCATTATTCCATATGGTATATACTTATATTAAGGATGGTGTTGATAGAATCTGTTGAAACCAGTTTTAGTTTTTTTAATATATATAATTACTTATTAAATAAGAAAAGCGATATTGCCATTATCACCAATGATACATTATTAGAACCTCTTGGAAATAGTAATATGCTTAATCAACCAACAAATATTTCAGGTGATTACGCAATATCTATGACACAGAATCAATTGACATTCTTATATGATAAAGGGACTATGGTTTGGTTAATAGGTGTTTTACTAATATCAATAATTATAATAAGTTATAATTTATACTTAAATTTTAGATTAAGACGTGAATATGAAATTAATGTAGATGAAAATATAAAGATGATTGTGGAAGATTGCAAGCTAAAGATGAAGGTAGATAAAAAAATAGGTATTGCTGAAAGTAATTTGTTCAAAACACCCATATTGTTAGGTGTTCTTAAACCAATGTTAGTATTCCCAAAAGCTATCTTACAGGATTTAACATCAAAGGAACTGGAATACATTATCCTACACGAACTAGCACATTATAAAAGAAAGGATATTATAAAGAATTGGATCTGTGTTATGTTACAGGTTATTCATTGGTTTAATCCATTGGTCAGCTATGGATTTTATAAAATGCGTCAGGATTGTGAAGTTGCTTGCGATGCATATGTCCTTTCTCATTTGGAATCACATGAATATAAGGATTATGGTAATACAATAATTACTATGATTGAAAAAATATCTTTTTCTTCATCCATCCCTGGAATAGTAGGATTTAGTAACAAAAAAACAAATATTAAAACTCGCATTCATAGTATTGCAGAATTTAAAAAGGAGAAAAAAACAACAAAAATCAAAAAAGCAATAGTTTTTGTAGTATTAGCATGTATCTTATTAAGCAATAGACAGAATGTAATGGGTTACGAAGAGTCAGAATTACCTATAAATATAATAGATGAACACTTAAAAGAATATTTTGATAAATATGATGGGACATTTGTTATGTTAAATGAGAATGAAGACAATTATTACATTTATAATTCTTATAAGGCTCAACAGCGTATGGTACCATTGTCCACTTTTAAGATAGTTATTGCTGTAACGGCTCTTGAAGAGGGTATCATAAAAGACGGAATGTCAGAGTTGATATGGGATGGAACGAAATATCCTTATGATATATGGAACATGAATCATAACTTAAAAACTGGGATGAAATTTTCTGTTAATTGGTATTTTGAAAAGTTAAGTAGAGATATAGGTAAAGAAATAATGACAGACGTGATTAAGAATATTAATTACGGTAATGAAATTGGTTGGGGAGGGATAGAAAGTATTATAAATGGTAAATTAGCATTAAAGATTTCACCTATAGAACAAGTCGAATTTCTTAAAAAAACACATAATTACGAAATACCCTTTAAGAAAGAAAACATAGATACGGTAAAAGAAGTTATAAAATTATCACAAAAAGAGAATAGTGTTTTGGCTGGAAAAACAGGAACATTGATTTCAAATGAACATGAAATCAATGGATGGTTTATTGGTTATGTGGAAAAAAATAATAACGTATACTATTTTGCGGTTAACATTGAAGGCGATAGTGATGCAAATGGTGTTAACGCTCGCAAAATAGCGCTAAAAATATTAAATGATAAAGGGATATACTAAGAATAATGAGGGAGAATTTTATATGAAAAAATTTTTTGTATTAGTAATGATGATAGTAATAATGGTTACCGCTGGATGCAGTGCTAAAAAGGATGACTATATTTATAAGCTAGATATTGATGATGAAGTTAATATTGATGATAGTTTGACCATTAAAGAAATTAAGAAGGGGGTTTTAGTAGTAAATCATAAATTTCCATGGGATGGAAATTCTATGATTATTGAAATGAAAAATGGTGATGTAGCCCTAATTGATACACCTTATGAAAACGAAGCAACCAGAAAGATTATTGAGTGGGTCCGAGAACGAGCAGGTCAAGAGGTTAAATTTATAGAAATAAATACTGGTTTCCACTTTGACAATTTAGGTGGAAATAAATATCTTGCTGAACAAGATATTAAGATTATAGGAACATCAAAAACGGTAAATATGGTTAAAGAAAGAGGAGAAGATGCTAGAAAGCTTTTTTTAGATTGGCTAAAAGATCCTGAATTGAAAAAATATTATGATGTTTACACTAAACTTGAGTATATAGAGCCTACTGAAATAGTTAATATAGATATTGATGAGGAAATGGAAATTGTTTTTGGAGATGAAAAATTAGTACTTTATTATCCACAAGAATCCCATTCTCCTGACAACATTGTCGTTTATTACCCTAGTAAAAAAGTATTGTTTGGTGGTTGTATGGTGAAATCAGCTGAATCAGAAAACTTAGGTAATACAGCAGATGCAAATATTATGGGATGGTCAGAAAGCATAAAGAAATTAAAAAGAAAGTATAGTGAAAAAAGTGTTGATGTAATTGTTCCTGGTCATGGTGAAGTAGGCGATTATTCTTTGTTAGAAAATACTGAGAATCTATTAGAGCAATGAATCAGATTAACTTAGTGCTATCTATTGTTTATTAGATGTAATATATAAAGAAATATTTACCAAATTAACAATATGTGATATAATATCAATGAGAGGGTAGTCAAAGAGTCGGCAGTATTGACCGTATTATTCTGTAAATCGTAAAGCATATGAAAATATGTGACACAAAGCTATAGGGTCTAAGGCTTAATTATAAGCTATGATAGCCAGTTACCAGAGGAAGACTTTGATTACCTAGTAGTCAAATCTTTTCTCGAAGTGGCAAATTCAGTGAAAGCTGAAGACGCAAAACTAAAGGGCCTAAGTCAAAAATGATATGGCAGCCAGTTACCGAAAGAAGAGTTTTATTACTTTTCTTTCCCACGAATATGGCAAACCTATCGTGAGGTAGGGACGCAAAACTATAGGGTCTTCATATATGAAGATAGCCAGATGCCGAAGGGAGAGTTACAACTGAAAAAAATAGTATTAACTTTTATAGTTGCATTAATTTTTGTAGCATTAGCTGGGACAACCGCTTTTGCTAAGAGTGAAATTATAAAGGTCAATGCTGATAACGGCACAGTAAGTATCAATTATGATACTACTAATTATTCTGACTTAAAAGTTGTCGTGAAGAAGGGTTCGGATAAATATATCTATAACCTTAATTCTTCAAATGAAGAGCTACCATTACAAATGGGCAATGGTGAGTATACTGTAGGAATATATAAAAGAGCTGATGGTAACAAGTACAAATTGTTAACATCTAGTAAAGTACATAATGATACAACTAATAATACAGTATTCTTAGCAAGTGTTCAGAATGTACATTGGACAAGCGATTCAAAAGCAGCTATTCTAGCTAAAGAACTAACTAAAGATGCCAAGACTGACAGAGAGAAAATAGAAGTTATATATAATTACATAATCGATAATGTTAAATATGATGATGAAAAAGCAAAGAATGTTAGTAGCAGATATTTACCTTCAACTAATGAAACGTTAGCTAGTGAAAAAGGAATATGCTACGATTATGCTTCTCTATTTGCAGTTATGCTTAGAAGCCTTAACATTCCTACAAAGCTTGTTCATGGCGATAGTAATTTCACTTCTGTCTATCATGCTTGGAATGAAGTGTTAGTTGATAACAATTGGATAGTTGTAGACACTACCATTGATGCAGCATATAAATCAGAAGGTGTAAAAGTTTCTTATGAAAAAGATCCTTCAGATTATAGTGCTAAAAAGGTATTTTAATAATGAATAATATTTGATCCCTCTCAAAGTAATTTTTGAATTAATTTTATACTTAGAGTTTAAACAAGTATTTTTATATATCTCCATACATCTGATAAATTTCTTTTTTCTATATCATTTTTATAACGTATCATAAATTTTATATCTCCTAATAATAATCTAGGATAAATCAAAGATTTTTCAAGTATTGCTTGAAATTATAACCAATTATTAGTACAATATCTTATAGAATGAAAAATGAGGTGTAAGACATGGAAGCAATAAAATTATTAATAGAAATAGTAATTAGTTTTGTCTGTGCAGTAATTGTAGTATGTGTTCATGAATATCCTAGAATTATTTGTTACAAGTATTTAGTTCATCCATTATATAAGAATGAAACCAAAGTTTCATTTAATCCACTAAAATATATGGATCCATTTGGAATAATTTCTTTTATGTTTTTAGGGGCTGGATGGCAAAAACCTTTTAGTTTTAATACTGGTAGATTAAGAGATAAGAAAAAAGGTCTTATATCCATAACATTAATTGGTATATTATCTAATTTGCTGTTAATGGCAGTTTTAATACCTATTTTTGTTTCAACATTTAGGCAGAATTATTATGTAACTAAGTTTTTATTTATATTGATTCTATTTAACTTAGCTATAGTTGTTGTGAATTTATTACCTGTACCACCATTTGATATGGTTAAAATAATTCAAGCTCTTAATCCACGTGCATACTTCAAATTTGTTCAATACGAGAAAGTTATTCAAGCTTTATTCATTTTATTCTTGGCTTCTGGATTTATTAGTACTCTAGTAAATATTATTATAAATAGTATTTTTAGTACTATGATAGTTAGCGGGGTATAAGAAATAAAGAAAGGGTTTTTTAATTGAGTATTCCTGTAAAATTAGAAGTATTTGAAGGACCATTAGATTTATTGTTACATTTAATAGACAAAAATAAATTGAATATATATGATATACCTATTGTTATAATAACTGAACAGTTTTTGGAATATATCAAGAAGTTAGAAGAAAAAAATATGGAAATTATGAGTGAATTTATTGAAATGGCAGCTACGTTAATAAATATTAAGTCTAAAATGCTGTTACCAATAGAAGACGAAGAGGAAGAAGAAACAGACCCTAGAGAAGAACTGATGAATAAACTCATTGAGTACAAGAAATTTAAATATATTAGAGATAAATTGAAAATAAGACAAATTGATGCTAAAAAAGTTATTTTCAAAGAACCTACAATACCAACAGAAGTTCTTAACTATGAAGAAAAAGTAGATACCAGTAAGATACTATCAGATATTGATTTTTCTATGATTTACAATGTATTCCAATCTGTTATGAAAAAGCAATATAATAAAATAGATACTATAAGAAGTGATTTTGGTGAGATTGTTAGAGAAGAATATACTGTAAATGATAAAATAGATTATATAATTAATTTATCAAAACAGTACGAAACCATAAGTTTCAGAGATGTTCTCGAAACTCAAATATCCAAAGTAGAAATAATTGTTACATTTCTTGCAGTCTTGGAATTAATGAAGATGGGTAAAATATTAATCGTACAAAGGGATCTATTTGATGATATCATTATAAAGTATACAGATTTAAATAATGATAATATAATATAATTAATCCTGAATGCCTAAATAACATAGAATATTTAGGATTTAGGATATATTTATGTAGATTGATTATATATACACTTAGAAATAAAAGTTTGAACAGAGGGGAATAAATATGCAACTATGTAAAATTGAAGCTATTATTGAATCTATATTATTTACTATGGGAGAAGCTGTTGAACTTGATAAGATAGCTGATGTTATAGAACAAGATAAAAACACAACTAAAAAGATAATGAATAATCTTATAGATAAATATGATAGTCCTGATAGGGGCATAACAATTATTGAGATTGATAATGCATATCAGATGTGTACTAAAACAGAATATTACGATTATATAAGAAAAGTTAATAATAAAGCAAAGAATTATGTATTGACAGATGTATTACTTGAAACTTTGTCAATAATTGCATATAAGCAACCTATTACTAAAGCAGAAGTTGAAAAAATAAGAGGTGTAAGTTCTGTACATTGTATTAATAAACTAATAGACTATAATCTAGTATGTGAAAAAGGCAGAATGGATGCACCGGGTAGACCTATAATTTTTGGAACGACACAGGATTTCTTACGAAATTTTGGATTTCAATCCTTAAAAGAATTACCGCTGATAGAAGAAGAAAAACTATCAACTATCCAAATCGAAGCACAACAAGAAGTACAAAAAGAATTTAAAACAGAAGAGGGTTAAAAATTTGGAATAAATTAATCATTTTACTTATAAATTATTATAAGGAATTCTATAAGAAAGATGATTAAGATGAAGAAAATAACTAGTACAATAATATACATATTCATGATTGCTATAATGTTATCTTGTAATATTGCTTCTGCAGAAGATTGCAATGATGAACCAAAAAAATTATATGCATACTCTGCTCTGTTGATGGATAAGAAAACAGGAAGAGTATTATGGGAGAAAAAAGGTTTTGAAGAAAGAGCTATGGCAAGTACAACTAAGATTATGACTTGTATTGTAGCTCTTGAGTCATGCGAACTTGATGAAATAGTTAAGGTAAGCAAAGAAGCATCGAAAGCCCCTAAGGTAAAATTATATATTAGGCCGGATGAGGAATATTATCTGGGAGATTTGTTGCATGCATTAATGTTGGTTTCATCTAATGATGTAGCAATTGCAATAGCAGAGCATGTAGCAGGTTCTACAGAAGAATTTTGTAAATTGATGACTAAGAAAGCTAAGCAGATTGGTGCTATAAATACATGTTATAAAACACCTAATGGTCTTGATGCAGATGGGCACTATACTACGGCATATGATTTAGCCCTTATAACGAGATATGCTCTTAATAATGAGACTTTTATGAAGCTTATTAATACACCATCTGTAAGCTTTTGTGAAATAAATGAGGGTAGAAACTTTAACATATCCAACAAAAATGCTTTTTTAAGTATGTTTGAAGGAGCTAATGGAGTAAAGACAGGTTACACTTCAAAAGCTGGCTATTGTTTTGTAGGTTCTGCTAAACGAGGAGATCTAGAACTAATATCTGTGGTTTTAGCATCAGGTTGGCCTAATAATAAAACTTATCGATGGAACGATACTACAAAAATCATGAATTATGGATTTAATAATTATGAAACAAAAACAGTGTTGACTAGTAATAAACATGTGTGTCAAGTTGGAGTAAAAAAAGGTATTGGAGAATCTATAGATGTTTTAACATCACAAGATGTTGATATAACGTTGTCAAAAGATGAAAAGGTATATATACTATATAATGTTAATTCTAATATAATAGCCCCAGTTAAAATTGGGCAAAATGTAGGTAATGCCGAAATATATGTTGATGGTAAACATTACCTTTCAGTACCACTCATAACCAATACAGAAATTAAAAAGATCACTTACAAACACATATTCAATAAAGTACTTGAAAAATTTCTTTTGTTTTCATGTAACTAATAAATTTATATCTTTATGATTAATATGATTAAGAAGGGAAAATAAATGGAAATTAGATTACAAAAATATTTGGCTGATGCAGGTATCGCCTCTAGAAGAAAATGTGAAAGTTATATAGTTGAAGGCAAAGTATCAGTTAATGGAAGAGTCGTTAAAGAACTTGGAAGCAAGATAGAACCAGATAAAGATATAGTAAAATATAATAGCAGAGTTGTTAAGAATAACTCTCACTTAATATATATTATGTTGAATAAACCTACTGGTTATATAACTAGTGTTTCAGATGAAAAAGGTAGAAAGACAGTAATGGACCTTATTGATATTAATACCAGGGTATACCCTATCGGTAGACTTGATTACAATACCAGCGGGTTATTACTTCTTACTAATGATGGAGATTTAACTTATAAATTGACTCATCCAAAACATGAAGTCGAGAAAAAATATATAGTAACTGTTAAAGGTGTACCTTCAGAAGAAAAACTAAATGAATTAAGGAAGGGAACTGATTTGGGAGTTTATAAGACATCTCACTCCAAAATTAGTGTTCTTCAAAGCAGTAAAGACAAAACAAAATTAAAAGTAGTAATTCATGAAGGTAAGAATCGACAGGTACGCAAAATGTTTGAACATATAGGTTGTCCCGTAATAAAACTTCAAAGAGCGGCTATTGGAAAGCTAAAAATAGACGGTTTATCTCAGGGTAAATATAGACATCTAAGTAAAGATGAACTTAATTATTTAAAAAATTTATAAGATTTATATATCCCCAAAGAAAATAAGATAAAATGTCTTATTATACTCTTTGGGGTTTAACATGTGTATTTTTAAAGGAGGTGGTTTACATGTTTGAGCCTAAAATCACTGATACTGTACAAGGAATTGTTAAAACATACATCAATGAGGGTGATACAGTTATAGATGCTACTATTGGAAATGGTTATGATACTGTTTTTTTAGCTGAGATGGTAGGCATTGATGGAAAGGTATATGGCTTTGACATTCAAGATGTTGCAATCAGGTCAACAAAAGAGAAATTAGATGAAAGAAAATTATTAAATAGGGTAACACTAATAAAGGACTCTCATGAATGTGTCAAAGATCATATTAAGAGTTCAGTGAAAGTTGCTATGTTCAATTTAGGTTATCTTCCAAGTGGAGATAAGGAAATAATTACTAAACCTTATTCTACTATAAAAGCTATAGATAATATACTTGATCTATTAGAGGAAAATGGTCTGGTATCAATTATTTCTTATTATGGACATAAAGGCGGTATGTTAGAAAAAAATGAAGTAAATAAATATTTAGGACAATTAAATAATAAGCAATATGACGTAATATCCATTGCTTATGAAAACAGGAAAATGAATGCTCCTATTATTTATTTAGTAAGGAAAAAATAGTTGCTTATTTTTTAAATACACTTGATATTTGCAACGAATTAATGTAAAATGATACTTGGTGAAGATTGCATTGTTTTACATAAACATAAAAATGGAGGGTTAATGCATGAGTATTCAAAACATGATCAATGAACTCACTAACCGTCGAAATGTTATTGAAACAGGTAGAGAAGAAGCAATTAGCAAGATACATGCTGATTCTAAATTGACGGCTAGAGAAAGAATTGAAGAACTACTTGACACTAATAGCTTTGTTGAGATTGGTGCGTTCGTAAAGCACCGTACAACTGATTTTAATTTAAGTGTTAAGGATACTCCAGCTGATGGCGTTGTAACTGGTTATGGTACTGTTGAAGGAAGATTAGTATACGTATATAGCCAAGACGTAACAGTCCTTGGTGGTGCATTAGGTGAAATGCATGCTAAGAAAATATGTGCTGTTTACGATATGGCTATGAAAATGGGTGCTCCAATCATTGCGTTACTTGATTCTGCAGGAGTTAGACTTCAAGAATCTACAGATGCACTTGATGGGTTCGGACAAATTTTCTTGAAGCAGACGCTAGCATCAGGAGTTGTACCACAAATTACAGCTGTTCTTGGTACATGTGGAGGAGGAGCTACACTTATTCCTTCTTTATCAGATTTTACATTCATGACTAAGAAAGCTACTAGTTTATTTGTTAATAGTCCTAATTCTTTAGATAGTAAAACTGAGACATTAGAAACTATAGCAAGTGCTGATTTCCATTCTAAAGAAACTGGCATTGTTGATTTTGTATGCGAAGATGAAAAAGATTTATTAGCAGAGTTAAGGAATTTTGTTAATTTATTACCTTCAAATAATTTTGAAGAAGCTCCAATATTTGATACAAATGATGATCTTAATAGAGTATCAAGCGAACTGAATGAAATTGCTCCAGAAGATTTAACTGCAGGAATTGATATGAAAGTAGTTATTTCTCATATTGCTGATAATAATATGTTCGTTGAAACTAAAGCAAACTATGCAGTGTCAATGTTAACAGGCTTTATTAGATTAAATGGACAAACTGTAGGTGTATTAGCAAATCAAAGCGTTGAAAATGATGGTTTACTTACTTCTTCAGCTTGTGAAAAAGGAACTAAATTTATTGGATTTTGTGATTCTTTTAACATTCCAATTGTAACTTTAACTGATGTTGCTGGATACAATGCTACAGTAGCAGAAGAAAAGATAGGAATCTCAAAATTAGTATCAAAATTACTTTGTGCTTTTGCAAGTGCAACAGTTCCAAAAGTAAATGTTGTCGTAGGCAGAGGTTATGGAACTGCTTATGTTGCTATGAATAGCAAACATATAGGTGCAGATTTTGTATATGCTTGGCCAAACAGTAAAGTATCTATGATGAACGCAGATTCAGCTGTTAGAATAATGTATGCTGATGAGTTAAGTAAAACTAGTATCTCTACTGAAGATATTAACAATAAAACTGCAGAATATGAAGAACTTCAAGCTAGTCCATATGCTGCTGCAAGTAGAGGATATGTTGATGATATTATTGAACCAGCTGCTACAAGAAAGCGTGTTATAGTTGCATTAGAAATGCTTTATAGCAAAAGAGAATCAAGACCTGAAAAAAAACATGTAACTGTTTAAATGAGGTGAATTTAATATGAGTAACTTATCTGAAGGTGTAATTGCACTTATAAGTGGAATGGGAATAGTATTTGCAGTGCTTATACTGATTGCTGTAATTATATGGGCATTCAAGTTTATTAAACAACCTGGTAAAAAAGAAGTTGTAGTTCCAGAACCACTTCCTGTACAAGCACCTGTAGAAGTGGAAGAAGAAACAGATGACTTAGAATTAGTCGCTGTTATTACTGCTGCTATTGCAGCATCTCTTAATACTACAACTGATAAATTGCAAGTAAAATCTTTTAGAAAAATAGGTTCAAATAGATCAAGATGGTAGTTTAGAGATAATAATTTTAAATGAAAACTTTTGTTAAAAATTGTTAGCAAATATTTGATAGGAGGATTTATCATGAGAAATTTTCAAGTTACTGTTAATGGTAATACATACGAAGTTGCTGTAGAGGAATTAGGAAACGGACAAGTTGCAACTCCTGTAGTATCAGCACCAACAGCAGTACCTAATAAAGCAGCAGCGCCTGCAAAGAAACCAGCCGCAGCGTCAGCTCCAGCAGGAGCGACTAAAGTAACAGCTCCAATGCAAGGTAAAATTGTAGATGTTAAAGTATCTAGTGGACAACAAGTCCAAGCAGGAGATGTACTTGCTATACTTGAAGCTATGAAGATGGAAAATGAAGTCGTAGCTCCAGCAGCTGGCACAGTTGCTTCAGTAAATGTTTCAGCAGGACAAAGCGTTGAGACAGGAGATTTAATCGTATCTCTAAACTAAGAATTAAACATAGTAGGGAGGTAACTCGATAATGGAATTTTGGAGTAGGCTTGGAGACGCTTTGTTAGGATTTGTTCAAGATACCGGTATTTACTGGATATTTGATAAATTTACAGCTGAAGAACAAGCTTGGCGAAATATAATTATGATAGTTGTTGCATTAACATTAATGTATCTAGCTATTAAAAAAGAATATGAACCATTATTATTATTACCAATTTCATTTGGTATGTTGTTAGTTAACTTGCCTTTAAGTGGAGTTATGAATGAACCTGTAGGAGATCAAATAGGTGGATTGCTTCATTACCTATATCAAGGGGACGAACTTGGTATATTCCCACCATTAATCTTTATGGGTGTAGGAGTTATGACAGATTTTGGACCATTATTAGCTAATCCTAAAAGTTTCTTATTAGGTGCAGCCGCTCAATTCGGTATCTTTTTCGCATTCTTTGGAGCTTTAATTTTAGGATTTACACCTGAACAAGCAGCTTCTATAGGTATTATTGGTGGAGCTGATGGTCCTACAGCTATTTTCACAACAATACAGTTGGCTAAGGAGCTACTAGGTCCCATCGCAGTTGCTGCTTATTCGTATATGTCATTAGTACCTATTATTCAACCACCAATTATGAAGGCTTTAACATCTAAAGAAGAACGTATGATTAAGATGGAACAATTAAGACCAGTATCACAATTAGAAAAGATATTATTCCCAATTGTTGTTACTATAGTAGTTATACTTATTTTACCATCAACAGCACCACTTATCGGTATGCTTATGTTCGGTAACCTTATAAAAGTTTCTGGTGTTACTGAGAAACTTGCTGATACAGCTTCTAATGCACTTATGTATATTGTAACAATATTCTTAGGTATTACTGTTGGTGCTACAGCAAGTGCTGAAAAGTTTTTAACAGTAGATACTCTTAAAATATTAGCATTAGGATTAGTTGCATTTGCAATTGGTACTGCTACAGGTGTTATATTTGGTAAAATCATGTGTAAATTATCTGGCGGTAAGATTAACCCATTAATCGGAGCTGCTGGTGTATCAGCTGTTCCTATGGCAGCTAGAGTTGTTCAAAAGGTAGGACAAAAAGAAAACCCAACAAATTTCTTATTAATGCATGCTATGGGACCTAACGTAGCAGGTGTTATAGGTTCAGCAGTTGCTGCTGGGGTATTCTTAACATTATATAAATAATTAAATGTAATATGAGTGAAAGATTCACTTAGGTAGAAAGTCAATGATTATAGGAGGTTTAAGATATGGCTGTGAATAAAAGACCTGTAAAAATTACAGATACCATACTTAGAGACGCTCACCAATCACTAATAGCCACTAGAATGAAAACTGAAGATATGCTTCCTATTGTAGAGAAATTAGACAAAGTAGGATATCATTCAGTTGAATGTTGGGGTGGAGCAACATTTGATGCTTGCTTGCGTTTCCTTAAGGAAGATCCATGGGAGAGACTTAGAAAGTTAAGAGATGGATTTAAAAATACGAAATTACAAATGTTATTAAGAGGTCAGAATATCTTAGGATACAGACATTATGCAGATGATGTAGTTGAATATTTTGTTCAAAAGACTATTGCTAATGGTATAGATATTCTTCGTATATTTGATGCTTTAAATGATCCAAGGAATCTAAAAACTGCAATAGATGCAACTAAAAAAGAAGGCGGTCACGCTCAGATTGCTATTTCTTATACTCTAAGTGAAGTACATACATTAGAGTATTATGCAAAACTTGCAAAACAATTAGAAGATATGGGTGCTGACTCTATTTGTATTAAAGATATGGCTGGATTATTAGTTCCATATTCAGCAACAGAATTAGTGAAGACATTAAAAGAAACTGTAAAAGTTCCTATTCAGTTACATGCTCACTATACTAGTGGTGTTGCTGCTATGACTTATTTAAAAGCTGTTGAAGCTGGAGCGGATATAATTGATACTGCAATGTCACCATTCTCAATGGGAACAGCTCAACCTGCTACAGAAGTTATGGTTGAAACATTTAAAGGAACACCTTATGATACAGGATTTGATCAAGATCTATTATCAGAAATAGCTGATTATTTCAGACCACAAAGAGAAAAAGCTCTAGAAAGTGGATTGATGAATCCAAAAGTATTAGGTGTTAATATTAAAACATTATTATACCAAGTACCAGGTGGTATGTTATCTAACTTAGTATCACAACTTCAAAAACAAAATGCAGAAGACAAATTCTATGACGTTCTTGAAGAAATACCAAGAGTGAGAGCTGATTATGGATATCCACCACTTGTTACACCTTCAAGTCAGATTGTAGGAACACAGGCTGTACTTAATGTACTTTCTGGTCAAAGATACAAGATGGTAACAAAAGAATCTAAAGCTTTAGTTAGAGGAGAATATGGAAGAACTCCTGTACCAATTAGTGATGAAATCAAGAAAATCATTATTGGTAATGAAAAACAAATAACTTGTCGTCCAGCTGATTTAATTAAGCCTGAGCTTAAGAAAATAGAATCTGAAATGACTAGATATAAACAACAAGATGAAGATGTTTTATCTTATGCATTATTTGCACAAGTTGCTGAAGATTTCTTCAAATATAGAGAAGCACAGCAAACTAAGGTAGATCCTAATATGGCTGATAAGGATAATAAGGTATACCCTGTATAGATTCAATATAATAAAGCTGGTACCTTTTGGTACTGGTTTTATTTTTTTAATGGAAGGATTAGAAGTACAATCTTTTAAATTTTACTTTTTTTTATAGGCCGTAAGTACTTTTGTATATGCATATTTTATTAATTAAAACATATTGTAAAATTATTTTTATTAATATATAATAATATTAATCCATAAAAAATAACAATGCCTAGAATTCTATACAAGATATAGTAATCATGAAGAATTAACAACAATATATTGTATAGAAAGTTATACAGAACTATTTGTTTTTTAATTAATTATAACAATCTTTAAAGTGATAAAAAGAAAATAATTCGTTATATTAAGTTATTGGTATAAAAATCTAGTACATAATATTTTTAATATCCATAAAAACTTTGATAGTGAATTAATAATGTTAGAGAGGTATTAATATGCATAGACAAAATGATTTGATGAAAAGGATTAATAATTCCTACCCAAAACTTAGTAAGGGGCAAAAATTATTAGCAAATTATATATTGGAACATTATGAGAAGGCAGTTTTTCTTACAGCTGCAAAGCTAGGTAAGATAGTTGGCGTTAG
Source organism: Vallitalea maricola (assembly GCF_036985595.1). NCBI lineage: Bacteria > Bacillati > Bacillota > Clostridia > Lachnospirales > Vallitaleaceae > Vallitalea > Vallitalea maricola. The sequence goes on from NZ_BTPU01000015.1 coordinate 16,804, forward strand.
TGAGTCAACAGTGGTAAGATTTGCTAATGAACTTGGTTATGATGGTTATCCAAAACTACAAAGAGCCCTTGAAGAATTAGTTAAGACAAAATTAACTTCATTCCAAAGAGTTGAGGTGACATCAGATAGAATTGACAAAAATCATGTTCTAAAATCAGTTTTACAATCGGATGCAGAAAAGATTAAGCATACCTTAGAAGAAATTGATGAAGATATATTTAATGAAGCAACCAGCATGATACTAGGGGCTAGGAAAATCTATATACTAGGTGTAAGAAGTTGTGCTTCCTTAGCAGGTTTTTTAGGTTTCTACTTTAACCTAATATTTGATAATACCAAATTAATCCATACAAACAGTGTAAGTGAAATGTTTGAACAGATTTATAGAATTGGTCCAGAGGATGTAGTAATAGGAATAAGTTTTCCAAGATATTCAAAGCGTACTAAAAAAGCTATGGAATTCGCTAAAAATAGAGATGCACAGGTAATTGCTATAACAGATAGTTATTTATCCCCATTGATACAATTTGCTGATTGTAGTCTTATAGCTAGAAGTGATATGGCTTCTTTCGTAGATTCATTAGTTGCACCATTAAGCTTGATTAATGCATTGATAGTTGCATTATGTATAAAAAAGCAAGATGAAGTGTTAGACACTTTAGAGAATCTAGAAAAAGTATGGAACGAGTATCAAGTTTACGACAATGAAGAAGATTATAATATGAATTACAATATACAATCAAAAAATAACACCGATATATTAGAATAGCTAATATGTGAAAGGACTTGAATAAGTATTGAAAAAAGTTTTAGTAGTAGGAGGTGGACCATCAGGCATGATGGCAGCAATAATAGCTGCGAGAAATGGTTGTGAAGTCCACCTTTTTGAGAGAAATGAAAAATGCGGTAAAAAATTATATATAACAGGTAAAGGCAGATGTAATATTACTAATGCTACTGATGTAGAGGAATTGCTTGAAAATGTTACTACTAATAGGAAATTTTTATACAGCGCATTTTATTCCTTTGATAGTTTTATGCTAATAGACTTTTTTAATGATATTGGTTTGAAAACTAAAATTGAAAGAGGGAATAGAGTTTTTCCTGTATCAGATAAATCATCTGATGTTATATCATCTTTAACTAGAGAAATGAATAAATTAGGTGTAGTTATTCATCTTGATTCAAGAGTAAAAGATATAAAAGTAGAAGAAGACAAAGCAAAAGGCATAGTACTTCATGGTGGTAACTTAATTGAAGGTGACAGTGTTATAATAGCTACAGGTGGGCTGTCATATTCATCGACGGGATCAACTGGTGACGGGTTCAATTTTGCAGAAAAAGTCAATCATACAGTTAGTGATACACATCCTTCACTAGTGCCTTTAGTGACAAGAGAAAGTTTTATTAAAGAATTACAAGGACTTTCTCTTAGGAACGTAAAAATCAGTATAAAAGCAAATGGTAAAATTATATATGAAAATTTTGGAGAAATGTTATTTACCCATTTTGGAGTGACAGGACCTCTTATTTTATCTGCTAGTAGATATATTATCCCTTATAAAGGTAAAGATATGACTTTATCAATAGATATAAAACCTTCTCTTGATACTAAAAAACTTGATAATAGGATATTGAAGGATTTTAACAAATATATGCGAAAACAATTCAAAAACGCTTTAGATGATCTGTTGCCAAAGAAATTAATACCTATTATTATAAAACTATCTGGTATTGATGGAGAAAAAAAGGTAGACCAGATTTCTAGAGAAGAAAGATTGAGATTAGTAGATTTAATTAAAAACTTTACATGCCATATTATAGGCACAAGAGATTATAATGAAGCAATAATAACTTGTGGTGGAGTTAGTATAAAGGAAATTAATCCTATGACTATGGAATCCAAAAAAGTTGAAGGATTGTATTTTATAGGAGAAGTTCTTGATCTTGATGCGTTAACTGGAGGTTTTAATTTGCAGATAGCATTTTCTACAGGGTATCTTGCGGGACTTGCTATAGGTGAAAGTGAGCTTTAAATATTATTATATAGGAGTGAAAAAATGGTTTCCATAAGAGGAGCAATTACGATTGACACTAATACTAGAGAAAATATTATTAATGATACAAAAACATTACTAAAAGACATATTAATTAGTAATAATATTAATAATGACCAAATAATATCTATCATTTTTTCAGCTACAAAAGATTTAACAGTTGCATATCCTGCTATTGGTGCTAGAGAACTAGGTATTGTAGATGCATCACTAATGTGTGTTAGCGAAATGTATGTAGAAAACAGTTTAGAGATGTGTATAAGGGTTATGGTGACTGCCCATATCCCTAAATCACAAAATGAAGTAAAACATATATATCTGAAAAAAGCAAAAAAATTAAGACCTGATTTATTAGATAAGATGAATTAAATAATGAGACAATTAAATTATTTTTTGTAAAATTAATTTACTAAGTTAACGTTGAAAAAGGTCCAAATACTAAGCAAGACTATAATAAAAGATAATTTAAGATATAAAATAATTATAATTTTATATCTTATTCATAAAACTTAGTATTGACAGTTTGAGAAATACAGTTTATAGTTTATTATTGGTGACAATATTATTATGGAGGGTAATGTTGTGGATATAATTAACATAGCAATTGATGGACCAGCTGGTGCAGGTAAAAGCACTATAGCCAAAAAGATTGCTAAGGAACTAGATATTATATATGTAGATACTGGTGCTATGTATAGAGCTTTTGGACTTTATTGTATTAGAAATAATATATCAAGTAACCAAAACGATATTATTAACAATATATTAAACGATATTGATATTAGTATCTGCTATATAGATGGTGAACAGCAAGTAATACTTAATGATGAGAATGTCAATCAGTTTATTAGAGATGAAGAAGTAGGTAAAATGGCTTCAGAAATCTCAGTAAATAAAAATGTACGTCTTAAGCTTGTTGAATTGCAAAGAAACCTTGCAACCAAGAAAAGTATTGTTATGGATGGTAGAGACATAGGTACTTACGTGTTACCTAATGCTACAACTAAGATTTATCTCAATGCAAGTGTTGAAACAAGAGCTAAGAGACGTCATAAAGAATTATTAGAAAAAGGTATATCTAGGAACTTGGAATCTATAGAAGATGAAATAGGTAAAAGAGATTATAGAGATATGAATAGAGAATTTGCTCCACTGAAAAAAGCAGATGATGCTATAGAAGTGGATACATCCAATCTATCTATTGATGAAGTAGTTAATAAAATCCTTAAAATGATAAATAATAATTATTAAATATTATTTGAAAGGAAGATACTAATGGAAGTAATAGTAGCAAAATCTGCAGGATTTTGTTTTGGTGTAGATAGAGCAGTAAAAAGTGTATATGATAATATTGATGGCAAACCATTATATACATATGGACCAATAATTCATAATTTACAAGTAGTTGAAGAGTTGGAAGATAAAGGCGTAAAAGTTGTAAATGATATAGAAGAACTTCTAAATCTACCTAAGGGTAAAGTTATTATAAGATCCCATGGTGTAGAAGAAAAAATATATAATTATATTAGAGACAATGGATTTTCTATTATTGATGCTACATGCCCTTATGTCAAAAAAATTCATCGTATAGTTAATGATTATAGTAAAAAGGGTGATACTATAATTATAATTGGTGATTCTAGTCATCCAGAAGTTATTGGAATAAATGGTTGGAGTTCATCAAAAGCAATTATTATAGAAAGTATAGAAGATGCTAAAAAGCTTCAACTACCTACAGATGAACATATTTGTATTGTTGCTCAAACAACACTTAATTATCTAAAATTCCAAGAAATAATTGAAATATTTTTAGATAAAGGTTATCATGTAGATATAAAAGATACAATATGTAGAGCAACAAGAGATAGACAAGAAGAGGCTATAAAGCTATCAGGTAAAGTAGATAAAATGCTGGTGATAGGTGGTAAGCATAGTTCTAATACTAAAAAGTTATACCAATTATGCAAGAATCAATGTGATAATACTTATCATATTGAAACTATAGAAGATTTGGAGTTGCTTGTTTTTAGTAAAAATGAGATAATAGGAATTACAGCTGGAGCTTCAACTCCAAAGAACATTATTCAGGAGGTTATTACACATGTCAGAAGTACAGAATGAAATTAGTTTTGAGGAAATGTTAGAACAATCCCTAAAATCAATTCACAGGGGAGAAATAGTTGAAGGGACAGTTATAGATGTTAATGATAATGAAGTTTTTGTTAATATTGGGTACAAGTCTGATGGTATTATACCTAAGAGCGAATACTCAAACTATCCTGAAGTTGAACTGAGAGATACTGTGAAACCAGGGGATAAGATCAAAGTTAAAGTTTTACGAGTAAATGATGGTGAAGGACAAGTATTACTTACTTATAAAAGAATACTTGCAGAACAAGGTCTTAGTAAGATTGAAGAATACTACAAGAATAAAGAGCATTTGACTGCGAAAGTATCACTAGTACTTGCAGGTGGCTTAGTAGCTATTGTTGATGAAGTTAGAATATTTATTCCTGCTTCTTTAGTATCAGATGAATATGTAGACAATTTAAGAGACTTCTTAGGTAAAGAAATCACATTTGTTATCAGTGAATTCAACCTTAAAAAAGGTAGAATAATTGGTAATAGAAAACAATTATTATTAGCTGATAGGCAAAATAAAATAAAAGAATCAATGGAAAAAATAGAAGTTGGTATGGTAGTAACGGGAAATATTAAAAATGTAACAGATTATGGTGCATTTGTTAATATTGATGGTATCGATGGATTAATCCATATCTCACAAATGTCATGGGGAAGAGTTAAAAAGCCAAGTGATGTTGTTAAAGTAGGAGATAAAGTAAAAGTTAGAATAATAGGTATTGATACTGATAAGAATAAAGTATCCTTATCTATGAAATTTGATGAAGAAAATCCTTGGAATGATGCTGCTACTAAGTATGCGATTAATAATGTAGTTGAAGGTGTTGTTGCAAGAATGACTGACTTTGGTGCTTTCATTGAACTAGAGCCAGGGGTAGATGCATTATTGCATGTGTCACAAATAGCTAAAAAGCACGTTGAAAAACCATCTGATGAACTTAAAATCGGTCAAAAAATTACAGCTAAAGTGTTAGATTTCAATCAAGAATCTAAAAAGATTAGTTTAAGTATCAAAGCTCTTGAGGATAACAAAACTAAAGAAGCTGATGCTAAGGAAGTAAAAGAAGAAGTAAGTAATGAAAAAACAGTTGAAGAAACTAAATAATAATATATAAGATAAAAAAAGCTGCAAAAAGTATTCTAGAGTATTTTTTGTAGTTTTCTTTATCATTTTACTTTTGGCGAAATAAGTTTCGCTATTATAGCCTAATATAATAAAAAATGTATAATACATAGATTAAAAATTATATTTATAAAATATTGTATTTGACATAATAAAGGAGAAGGATAAAATAGTGATTGAAAATTATGAAGATTTTAAAGATGCCGTTTTTAGACTCTCTAAAATTGATTTAAACGCTTACAAAGAAAGACAAATGAAAAGGCGTATAGATTCATTAATAAGAAAGAATAATGCAGATAGTTATCAAGAATTTATTGATATATTAAAGAAAGATAAAAAGATATATGAAGAGTTCATTAACTACTTGACTATTAATGTATCAGAATTCTATAGGAATCCTACTCAATGGCAAGTTCTAGAAAGAGATATTTTACCTTATCTTATAGATAAATTTGCCGATAATCTAAAAATATGGAGTGCAGCTTGTTCAACAGGTGATGAGCCATATTCTTTAGCAATGGTATTAAGTAAATTTATTCCTCTAAGCAAAATTAAAATTGTAGCTACAGATATTGATAAACAAGTATTGGAAAAGGCTAGAATGGGATTATACAAAGACAAAAGTTTAATTGGTCTACCCCAAGAATTCAAAACAAAGTTTTTCAGACAAATAGGTAGTTCTTATCAAGTAACTGATGATATAAAAAAATGTATAGAATTTAAGCAATTAAACTTGTTAAAAGATAATTACCCAAGTAATTGTGATTTAATCGTATGCCGTAATGTTCTAATATATTTTACAGATGAAGCAAAAGATGGTATATACAAGAAATTCAATAATGCTATGAAAAAAGATGCAATATTATTTGTTGGCAGTACAGAACAGATTATTCAATCTGCAACATATAAATTTACATCTCTCAAATCATTTTTTTACAAGAAGATGGATGAACTATAAGCTTTTAAGTATACTAGTACATAGGTTATCTGTGAATGAAGTATTATTATGAATATCATCTTGTAGTTGTACATATTTAGTTTTATTATTTTTAGATAAATAAAATATTTTTTCGTTTTTTACTATATAGGTATCAAGAAGAGGTATGAATATGCCTCTTTTCTTTATGTAGCAGGTTTCACTTGTAGCTTTTGTTTTATTAGATTTATCTATGTACTTTGCCACATATTTATGAACTGCTTGATCCTCTGAATGTATATAATAATAATCTTTATAATTATCAAAGAAAAACTTTAATTCATCATTAAGAAGCCGAATTTTTATAAATAGCTTTTTATGCTTTATATGTATATAATAATTATCAAAAGTAAAACTATAATCAAAAGGAACTTCTGTATTAGCAGAAAGATGTATAGTCATAATTAATTCACTAATATCAATATCATTAACTTTGTAAGATATATTATTGTGTTTAAGATTATTATATGTATCTACGTAATCCAGGATTTTAAGTACTTTAATAAGTCCTATCAAATCTTCTTCGTTATGAAGTAATAAATTAGTCTTCTCAATATCACTTTTTGATTCTGTAAAATCAATGTATTGCCTAATTAATTCTCCTCCTGTAAAGGTATCCTTTCTAAATATACCTAGATATTTTTCAATTGTCTTAAGCTTGCAGTTCTCAAGGTTTAATACATGTTTACATGGTCTAACTAATTTATATATGTCAATATTTTCTATATAAGATAGATTATTGTCTATTTTATATAATAGTGCCTTTTTAGTTATGAAAGGTATATCAAATGATGTGCCATTATAATGTATGATTCTTTTGAAATCATTACTGAATTTTATGAACTCATATAATACGGCATATTCATCATTTTCATTTTCAGCTAGCCATTGAATCATTGTGGGTTTTCCATTTGCAAAATAGATACAACCAATTAAATATACAATGTTCTTCCTATATGAAAAGCCAGTAGTTTCTATATCAAAGAATAATAGGTTATCAAGATCACAATATCTTCTTTTTAAAATATCGGTATCTATATCAATATTTTTATTTATGATTATCATAATTTCTCCTTGTTAATGAGTGGGGATTATTTACAATTTATAGTTACAGTATAAGCTAATTTTAATGTTTAATCAATTTATTATATCATGTTTAATTACTTCTGTATGTGGTATAATAGATAGAGCTTGTACACCTTTTAATTGATTACAGCATATAATGTATTAAGAAATTAGAAAGGGGGACAAGTTATGGAATACTCATATCTAGCACTCATACCTTTAATAGCTGGTATAGGTGAAGCTATTAGACTAACAGGGGTTCCGTGTAGATATATACCATTTATCAACTTAGTTATTGGACTAGCTCTTGGTATGATATTATGTTCAACAAATTCAAAATCATGTATAGTTATTGGTTTGTATACTGGGCTTAGTGCATCAGGTTTAGTTAAATCTACAAGAGAATTCAATAATTGCTTGAATGCTAGAAGTCCATGTAACAAAAAGGACAGGCATTATACCAAAAGAAGAAAAGACAACTGTTTTGAAGAGATATTTAGAGAGCTTGAAAAAGATTACGAATCTCATAATAATACAAACGATGAATTTGAAGATGATGATTAACTACTGTTGAAAAAATGTCTTATATTATGTAAAATACTAATATCAATAAAAAATAATAATTATTTATACGATAAAAGGAAAGTATATGTAGAATAATATTCAATAGACGATAGTGGAGGAATATAATGAATAAGAATCTAGACATATCACATGAAGAAAGTTTAAGGCAAAAACGAATAATGGACAAACTATCAAAGCAAATAAAAGGTAAAGGGTTAAAATATTATGTATCAACTTTTGGTTGCCAAATGAATGCCCATGATTCGGAAAAACTAAAAGGAATATTAGATCAAATAGGATATGTGCCTACTGAAGAAGAAAAGGATGCAGATTTTGTAATATATAATACATGCTGTGTTAGAGAAAATGCTGAATTGAAAGTATATGGCAGACTTGGTTCATTAAAAAACAATAAAAAACATAAACCAGGAATGTTGATTGCCCTATGTGGCTGTATGATGCAGCAAGATACTGTTATAAATGAAATTAAAAGAGCATATAAGCATGTGGATATTTTGTTTGGCACCCACAATTTATATAAATTAGCTGAGTTGATACAAACACGACTAGATACCGGTAGAATGGTAATAGATATCTGGGAGAATTATAAAGAAATCGTAGAAGATTTACCAAGTATAAGAAAATTTAAATTTAAGTCAAGTGTCAATATTATGTTTGGATGTAATAATTTCTGTACTTATTGTATAGTACCTTATGTAAGAGGAAGAGAAAGAAGCAGAAAACCAGAAGATATTATTAATGAAATAACAGACCTAGTTGATGATGGCGTAAAAGAGATTACATTACTTGGTCAAAATGTTAATTCTTATGGGAAAAACTTGGACAAACCTCTTACTTTTGCTAAACTAATTCAAGAAATTGAGAAGATAGAAGGACTTGAAAGAATAAGATTCATGACATCTCATCCCAAAGATTTGTCGGACGAGCTTATAGAAGTAATTAAAACTTCCAAAAAATTGTGTGACCATATTCATCTGCCGTTTCAATCTGGAAGCACAAATGTACTAAAAAAGATGAATAGAAGATATACAAAAGATAGTTATCTGGAGTTGGTTAGTAAAATAAAAGAAGCACGTCCTGACGTTGCTCTTACTACTGATATAATCGTAGGTTTTCCAGGTGAGACAGAAGAAGATTTCCTAGATACATTAGATGTAGTAAAAAAAGTTGAATTTGACAATGCTTTTACATTTTTATATTCTATAAGAACTGGTACACCTGCTGCAACTATGGAAAATCAGGTGCCTGAAAATGTTGCAAAAGAACGTTTTAATAGGCTTTTAGAAGTGCTTAATGAAATAGTATATAAGAAAAGTATGGAAAAAGTGGGGAACACTTATGATGTTTTAGTGGAACAGATAAATAGACAGGATGATAATCTTGTTTCTGGGAGGTTAGGAAGTAATCATCTAGTACATCTTAAAGGAAATAAAGATTTAGTTGGTAAAATTGTACCTGTTAAAATAATAGAATCAAAAGGATATTATTTAATAGGGGAACAAATAAATTAAGAAAATGAAACTAATAGTGTTTTAATATATATAATGCAATAAAAAATTACTATAGGAAAAGAGGTTACTAATGAAGAATAAACTATCACCTATGATGCAGCAGTATATGGATCTAAAGGAACAATATGAAGATTGTATATTATTTTTTAGATTAGGTGATTTCTATGAGATGTTTTTTGAAGATGCAAAATTAGCATCAAGAGAATTAGGAATTACATTGACAGGTAGAGATTGTGGACAAGCTGATAGAGCTCCTATGTGTGGTGTCCCTCATCATTCATCTGAAAACTACATAAATAAATTAATAAAAAAAGGTTATAAAGTAGCTATATGTGAACAGGTAGAAGATCCCAAACAAGCAAAAGGTATCGTTAAACGAGATGTTGTTAGGATAGTCACTCCAGGTACTAACCTTAATATGCAATCTTTAGATGAATCCAAAAATAATTACTTAATGAGTATATTTGGTAATAAAGACAATTACGGAGTAGCTCTTGTAGATATTACAACAGGAGATTTTCTTGTAACAGAAGTAAATGAAAAAAGAAAACTAATAGATGAGATAGGAAAATTTTATCCTACTGAAATAATATGTAATAAAGATATTATAGTTTGTGCAGATTTCATAAGAGAATTAAAAGATAGATTTCATGTCTATATCAGTGAAGAGGAAGAATGGTATTTTGATTATGGTAGATGTGTTGGCAATATTAAAGAGCAATTTGGAGTTGGCACTATAGACGGTTTAGGGATAAAAGAATTCAATCAAGGGGTATGCGCTGTTGGTTCATTATTAGAGTATTTATATAAAACTCAAAAAAGCAATATATCCCATATAACTAAACTAATACCATATCTTACTGATTCCTATATGATGGTTGACTTATCATCAAAACGTAACCTGGAATTAGTGGAAACACTTCGTGAAAAAGAACGTAGGGGTTCTTTATTATGGGTCCTTGATAAAACTAAAACTGCAATGGGTTCCAGATTACTTAGAAAATGGATTGAACAGCCTTTACTATCAAAAACAAATATTGAAGATAGGCTTGATGGGGTTGAAGAATTAAAAAACAAACCTATCATAAGTGAAGAATTGAAAGAGTTTTTGAACCCTATATATGATTTGGAAAGACTTATGAGTAAAATAAGTCTGAAAACCGCTAATTGTAGAGATTTAATAGCTTTCAAGACCTCTCTGGAAATGCTGCCATTTATAAAGAAATTGTTAAACGAATGTAATGCTGATTATATTACCAAGATAAAAGATACATTTGATGACTTAAGAGATATTTATGATTTGATAGATAAAGGAATAATTAATGACCCGCCTATATCTGTAAAAGATGGAGGCATAATAAAAGAATCTTATCATCCACAAGTTGATAAACTTAGAGAAGCAGGTACAAGAGGTAAGCAATGGATCGCTGAATTAGAAGCAAAAGAAAAAGAATTGACAGGCATTAAGAACCTTAAAATTAAATTTAATAAAGTATTCGGTTACTATATAGATGTAACAAAATCTTATCTGGATCTAGTGCCAGATAGATATGTAAGAAAACAGACGTTAGCTAATTCAGAGAGATACATAACTCCAGAATTAAAAGAAATGGAAAATACTATAATGGGAGCAGAAGAAAAAATAGTTGCTCTTGAATATGAGTTGTTTGTGGAACTTAGAAACAAAGTAGCAAAAGAAGTTGACCGAATTAAAGATACTGCTTATAAGGTAGCTATCCTTGATGTTATTACCTCACTAGCAGATGTAGCTATAAAATATAATTATGTACGACCTGTTTTAAGTAATGATGGTGCCATTGATATCAAAGATGGACGTCATCCTGTTGTGGAAAAAATGATGAACAATGAAATGTTCATAGCAAATGATACATACCTCAACAAAATGGATAGTAGATTTTCCATTATCACTGGTCCAAATATGGCAGGAAAATCAACTTATATGAGACAGGTTGCTCTTATTGTCTTAATGGCGCAAATAGGCAGTTTTGTTCCAGCGGGTGAAGCTCATATAGGAATAGTAGACCGTATCTTCACCAGAGTAGGAGCTTCTGATGATTTGGCTTCTGGACAAAGTACTTTTATGGTAGAAATGACAGAGGTAGCTAATATACTTAGAAATGCCACTAGCAACAGCTTACTTATTCTTGACGAAATAGGTAGAGGTACAAGTACTTTTGATGGTCTTAGTATTGCATGGTCTGTAGTTGAGTACATAGTTAATAAAAAGAAAATTGGAGCCAAGACATTATTTGCCACTCATTATCATGAACTTACAGAATTAGAAGGCAAGGTTGACGGCGTGCAGAATTATTGCATCTCCGTAAAAGAAAAAGGCGATGATATAATCTTCTTGCGTAAGATAATAAAAGGAAGCACAGACAATAGTTATGGTGTACAAGTAGCGAAACTTGCTGGTGTACCTTTGGATGTTATTGACAGAGCTAAAGTTCTATTATCTGAATTAAGTAATGCAGATATTGCAAAAAATACTAAGATCGTGTGTAAAGATGCAGTGGAAGAAATAGCAACTGTCAAGGAAGAAGAAATAAATATTGAAGTTCCATTAGAACAGGAAAAAGAAGAAAAAACAGAACCGGTACAATTAGGATTATTTGATGTAATGGGTAATTATAATGAACTAATTGATGACTTGAAAAGTTTGAATATAGTAGAAATGACACCAATGGATGCATTGAATAAATTATATGAATTGCATAAAAAAGCCTTGACTTAGAAGGGAGTGTCATCATGTCTGAAATAAGATTGTTAGACCAAAATACTATCAATAAAATAGCAGCAGGTGAAGTAGTAGAAAGACCATCTTCGGTTGTAAAGGAGTTGGTTGAGAATTCTATTGATGCTGGTGCAAGTGCTATAACAATTGAAATAAAAGAAGGTGGAATATCTTTTATACGTATTACAGATAATGGTAAAGGAATATCAAAAGAAGATATTCAGACTGCATTTATTAGACATTCAACTAGTAAAATCAAGTCCATAGAGGATTTAATAACCGTATCATCATTGGGATTTCGAGGTGAAGCACTTGCAAGTATAGCTGCAGTATCCCAAGTTGAAGTTATAACTAAGACATATGATGATATAACAGGCATAAGATACGTAATAGAAGGTGGTAGGGAAGTAAGTAAGGAAGAAATAGGATGCCCTGAAGGTACAACCATAATTATCAAGAATCTGTTTTATAATACTCCTGCTAGGAGAAAATTTCTTAAAAAGCCAGCAACAGAGGGAGCTTATATTAGTGAGTTCATTAATAAACTAGCCCTTGGTAACATAGGTATATCTTTTAAATTTATATATAATAATACTATAAAATTACATACTTCTGGAAATAATGTTCTTAAGGATTGTATTTTCAATATCTATGGTAAGGAAATAGTCAAAAACAGCGTTCCAATAGAAATTAATAATGACCAATTCAAAATTAACGGTTTCATTGGAAAACCAAAGATAAGCAGAGCAATCAGGAATTATGAGAATTATTATATAAATGGTCGTTATATAAAAAGTAAAATCATTATGAAAGCAATAGAAGAAGGTTATAAAACTAAATTAACCGTCCATAGATTTCCATTTACAGCATTCTATATAACAATTAATCCAGAATTGATTGATGTAAATGTCCATCCAACAAAGATGGAGGTTAGATTCAACAATGAATCCATTATCTATGAAGCAATTAAAAGTGGTATTTACGAAGCGCTTAGGAAAGTAGATCTTATTCCTGAGGTATCATTGAACAATGGACAAAGAGAGATAAAAAAAGATAATATAAAGATAGATACTGCTATTCCAGAACCCTTTGAAAAAAATAGGTTAAATGAAATGAAAAAAACTTCAATAAAAGAGCAAACTAATCATTATGAAGCTAATAGCAGTAGTCTTATAAATACTTTCAGAAAAAATTCTGAGATAACTAATAAAATAGTATCCCAGAATATAAACAACGAGAAACAGGAACAAGCTGATAAACATTTGATAGATAATAAATCAATTCAGCAACCTAAAGTTATTAGTAATGACAGTATAAAAAAAGTAACAGATGAATCAAAGACTAGACCTGATAATAAACAGAATGAATTATCAGCAAAACCCAAATATGTTGCTGAACAAGCCTTGTTATTTGAGGATAAGGGTGTTAATGCTAAAACTGTCAAGAACTATAAGATAATAGGACAGCTATTTAATACTTATTGGATTGTAGAATTTGAGAGCAAATTCTATATTATTGACCAACATGCAGCTCACGAAAGAGTGCTGTATGAGCGTTTAATGAATAAGCTGGAAAACTCAGATATAATGTCTCAAGGTCTTTTGCAGCCAATAATTATTCATGTTTCTATAAGAGAAAAACAATTGATAGCGGATTATAAACAATTATTCATAGACTTAGGTTTCGAAATAGAAGAATTCGGTAAAGATGCTTATGCAATAAGAAGTGTACCTTATATATTTAATAAGTCCTTAAGTTCTAATCAGTTCATTGAGATATTAGATAGTCTTAATGAACATTATGATCCTGATAAATACAATGTAGTAAGAAATGATATAGCAACTATGGCATGTAAAGCAGCTGTAAAAGCTCATGATAAATTGTCGGTTCTAGAATATGAAAAATTATTTGATGAGCTTCTTGAAATAGAAAATCCTTTTACATGTCCACACGGGAGACCAACTATCATTTCTATGACAAAATATGAACTAGAAAAGAAATTCAAGAGAATACAGTAATTAGGAGTGGATATATTGAGAAAACCTTTAATTGTTATAGCCGGACCTACAGCAGTTGGTAAGACTAGTTTATCGGTTAAACTGGCAAAGGAAATAGGTGGTGAAATAATCTCTGCTGATTCTATGCAAGTTTATAAGTATATGGACATAGGAACGGCAAAAGTCACAAAAGAAGAAACTCAGGGTATAAAACACCATTTAATAGATGTACTTGAACCTGATGAGGAATTTAATATAAATATATTCCAGAATTCAGCTAAGAAAAGTATAGAAGAAATTACACAAAATAAAAAAGTTCCTATCATGGTGGGGGGAACAGGTTTCTATATACAGTCAATCATATATGACATTGATTTTGAAAATACTTGTAAAGATAATTCATACAGGGAGGAACTTCAAAAGGAAGCAGCTCTTTCAGGTAATGAATATGTACATGATAAGCTAAAAGATATTGATCTCGTATCCTACAATAAAATTCATCCTAATAACTTGAAAAGAGTTATTAGGGCTTTGGAATATTATAAAGAAACTGGTAGACCAATATCATTGCATAATGAAATAGAATCAAAGAAAGAATCACCTTATAACCTTCTCTTTTATGTTCTTGGCATGGATAGAGAACTATTATATGAAAGAATTGATAGAAGAGTAAATATAATGATTGAACAAGGATTAGTAGAAGAAGTACAGAAATTAAAAGAAATGGGATATAGTGAAGATTTAGTATCCATGAAGGGATTAGGATATAAAGAGATCTATGGATATCTTAATGGTGAATATGACCTAGATAGAGCAATCTACATTCTGAAACGTGATACCAGACATTTTGCAAAACGTCAGATTACGTGGTTTAAGAGAGAAAAAAATGTAAGATGGTTGAATGTAGATGATTACAATATGAATTTAGAATTAATTTCAAATAAAATGTTAAAAGATATTGAAGAATTAGGAATTATATAATACAATAGTAAGTGAGATGAAATAATTACCAAATACTAAAGATGTTAAATTATATAAATTAATTATTCTAATTAATAAAAAGTAATAAAATTTATTATATATATAATTTAAAAAATACGATATCAATGGGGGCGAGTTTAAATGAGTAAACCAATTAATTTACAAGATTTATTTTTAAATCAAGTAAGAAAAGACAAAACAACTGTAGTAGTATATTTAACAAATGGATTTCAACTAAAAGGACTAGTAAAAGGATTTGATAACTTTATAGTAATTCTTGAGACTGAAGGTAAACAACAAATGATATACAAACACGCAATATCGACTGTTATTCCTTCTAGAGAAGTATCCTTAACTGTTGAAGAATAAAGAGGTATAGATAAATGACTGATTTTTTACAGAAGATGTATCAGAAGCAAAATATCTCAGAAGAAGTTTATAACTATTGTAGCGAGATTGAAAAGAATTTAATAGATAGATTTAATCATGTTGATGAAATTGCTGAATACAATCAATTGAAAGTACTATCTGCTATGCGAGAGAATAGAGTCAGTGATGTACATTTTGCTGCAACAACTGGATATGGTTATAATGATCTTGGGAGAGATACATTAGAAAGTGTATATGCTTCTGTATTTAATGCAGAAGCTGCTTTAGTGCGTCCACAATTAATTTCTGGTACTCATGCACTAACTATAGCACTATCTGCTAATCTAAGACCAGGTGATGAGATATTATCTCCTGTCGGTAAACCTTATGATACTCTTGAAGAAGTTATTGGTATAAGAGAAACAAATGGTTCTCTAAAAGAGTATGGTATTACTTACAGACAAGTAGACATGTTAGAAGATGGAAGTATTGATTATGAAGGAATAAAGAAAGCTATAAATGATAATACAAAACTAATCAGCATACAAAGGTCTAAGGGTTACGATACTAGACCAACCCTATCAGTAGATACAATAGGGGAGATTATCTCTTTTGTTAAGAGTATAAACAGTGACCTTATCTGTATGGTTGACAATTGTTATGGTGAGTTCGTTGAGAAAATCGAGCCTACAGATCTAGGAGCTGATATGATAGTAGGTTCTTTAATCAAGAATCCAGGAGGTGGACTTGCACCTATTGGAGGTTATATTGTGGGTAAAGAAGCTTGTATTGAGAATTGTGCCGTTAGATTGACTGCACCGGGACTTGGTAAAGAAATAGGAGCAACCCTTGGTCTTAATCAACAATTTTTTCAAGGATTGTTTATGTCACCACAAATAGTAGCTGGAGCTTTAAAGGGAGCAATATTCGCAGCTAATGTTTTTGAAAAGCTTGGATATGAAGTGATACCTGATTCTACAGAGAGTAGACATGATATTATACAAGCTATCAATTTAGGTTCGCCAGAAGCTATTATTGCATTTTGTCAGGGAATTCAAGCGGCAGCACCTGTAGATAGTTTTGTGACACCTGAACCATGGGATATGCCAGGATATGATTCAGAAGTAATTATGGCAGCTGGAGCATTTGTACAAGGTTCTTCCATTGAGTTAAGTGCTGATGCGCCTATAAAACCACCTTATACAGTGTTTTTTCAAGGAGGTCTATCATGGCATCATGCAAAATTCGGTATAATGACAGCGCTTCAGAAAATGATAGATAATAAAAGTATAACATTAAAGTAACATAAACAAACTCATGACTTTTCAATTTTATTATATATTTTAGATTACAATCAAGTAGTCTTCATACATATTGAACGAATTGAAAAGTTTTTTTGAAACAAAAAATATGACATTGGGACGTTTCGTTTGACACATTTCCTTGAGGGTTAAAAATAATTAAATAGGATGAAAGCTATGGCAAGAAAAATTGATAATAAAGTAAAAATAAATAATGTAAAATTGATTATAGATAGAAAAATGACTGTAGAAGAAGTAGCTTATAAATTAGGTGTTAGTACTAATAATGTTCGTCATTGGTTAAAGGTGTATATGGGAAATCAAAAGAAGAAAAGAATGAGATTGATTGCGGGAGTAGCATTATTACTTATTATTAGTGTTCCAATCATTCTTTTTACCATATTTCATAGAAAAACGAAACCAGTGTCAGAACCTATTGTACAAAACAAAGTGGCAGAAGGAACCACTGATCAAAAAACAAATGCTGATAAAAAATCTATCTACAACGGTATGGGAAAAGTTTTTATCGATCCTGGTCATGGATTTTCTGATTCCGGTACAGAAGCACCTGAAGAATTTGGATTTAAGTTAACAGAAAGTGAAGTCGTTTTAAAAATAGCTAAAAGGGTAGTTGAGATTCTTGAAGCTAATGATTATGATGTAGTAATGTCAAGAACTGAAAATTATGATGAGAAGCAAGAAGATAAGCTATATAAAATATCCTTAACCGAAAGAGTAAGATTAGCTAAAGAAAGTAAAGCTGATGTATTTATATCATTACATGTAAATGCTTATGAAGAATCTAGTAACGTTAATGGATATGATTTGTATTACTGTGAAAAAGATGATAAATATAATGAAGAAGCAGAAAAATTCGCTAATAGAATAACTGATGAGTTCATTAAAAAAACAGGAATAGAAAAAATAAGAGTACATAAGGAACCAAGAAGAAGTTCATATCAAGTGACTAGACAAACAACAATGCCATCTTTACTATTTGAAATGGGATATGCTACTAATAAAGAAGATGCCAAAAGATTATTGGATAATGAATTTCTAGAAAATACAGCAATGTCAATAGCAGAGGGAATCATGGGATATTTAACTGAAATATACTCTATGTAAAATATACAATTTAATAAGAATATTACTGGTTTAATATATACATAAAACAAGGATGACTTTACAAACAAGCGATATGTTTCGTTGATTCTTATATAGAATAAAGGTTATCCTTGTTTTTTCGTAACAAAATCTTAATCATATTTTAATGTTATTTATGCAAAATCTTAATTTAATTCGTGTAGAATTTAAGATGATTTGTTATAAAATTAGCTAAAATAAGTAAAAATATAGTAAAGATAATATATAAATTATAAAATTAAAATACAATTATAAGATTATGTATTTATTGACGATACTTTAGTAAGTATATACATTTGAAGGTAGTATATTAGAAAGAAGGTAAAAAAATGGAAGTTAATGAAAGTACCATAAAGGATTGTAAACTTAAGGTACATAATGTGGAAAAAGAAATAGCTAAAGGAATAATTGGACAAGAAAATATAATTAGACAAGTTCTTCTAGGGGTTCTGACTGGTGGAAATATTTTGCTGGAAGGTGTACCGGGACTTGGAAAAACACAACTTGTCAAGACTTTAGCTAAGGTTATGGATCTGTCGTTTTCAAGAATTCAATTTACACCTGATTTGATGCCAGCTGATGTTGTTGGTACTAATATGTATGTTGAAGATAATCATGGAAAAGGACATTTTGAATATCAGAAAGGACCTGTATTCGCTAATTTATTATTAGCTGATGAAATTAACAGGGCAACACCAAAGACTCAATCAGCTATGTTAGAGGCAATGCAGGAGATGACAGTAACAGTTGGTAACAATACTTATGAATTACCACAGCCATTTATGGTACTTGCAACACAAAATCCAATTGAGATGGAAGGGACTTATCCTTTGCCAGAAGCACAATTAGATAGATTCATGTTCAAAGTATTAGTAGAATTTCCTAATCTAGATGAATTATCCAGAATAATGGATTTAACTGTAGACTGTATAGGTAATGAACCAGAGAAAATAATATCAAGTAGTGATATACTTAACATGAGGAAAATAATAAATGATATACCTGTTGCGAAATATGTTAAAGAATATGCATTAAGATTAGTAGTAGCAACCCATAGTGAATTACCTGATTCACCTGAAATAGCCAGGAAGTATCTTAAATTTGGAGCAAGTCCACGTGCAGCACAAGCTATTCTAAAATCAGCTAAAGCAAATGCTCTACTTGAAGGAAGATACAATGTATCTTTTGACGATATTAATTATGTTGCTCTTCCTTGTCTTAGACATCGTATTTTCTTGAATTTTGAAGCAATCAGTGATGGAATTAATAACGATGAGTTTATTAAAATGCTGATTAATGAAATAAAAGCTTAGGAAGCTGAGGAGTATTATGAACGAACAAATTTTTACATCGGACTTTATGAATAAATTAGAAAAGTTATCAATAAGCGTAAAAAATATGGCAACATATGGTTTGGCAGGAAGCAGAAAATCAAAGGCTAAAGGTATGTCTGTAGAATTCTCTGATTATCGTGAATATGTACCTTCTGATGATTTCAGAAGAATAGACTGGAATGCTTATGGGAGATTTAAAAAACTATATATAAAATTATTTATGGAAGAGAAAGAAGCTGTATTCAGGATTTTTATAGATAATAGCAAATCAATGTCATTTAATAATAAAAACATAACCTCTCTTCGTTTAGCAGCAGCTTTTACTTATATAACTCTCAATAACTTAGATAAAGTATTAATAAATCCCCTGATATCTAATGAAACAGGCATTTTTCTTGGACAAGGTAAAAACTCTTTCATGAAGTACATTAGTTACTTAGAAAATATTGATTTCAATAACCATGAAACGAGTTTTGCAGGACTAAAGAAAATGAATTTCAATGGTAGCGGGATTAGTATTATAATTTCTGATTTATTTACTAATGAAAATATAGAAGATGTTATAAAATTCTTAGCATTCAATAAGCAGCAGATACTGGTTTTACACATATTATCTGATGAAGAAATGAATCCAAGAATTGATGGAAAACTAAAAATGGTAGATAGTGAAACTGGGCAAGAAAAAAATCTCGTAATAACTCCAAGATTACTTAAAAAATATAGAGAAAATGTAAAAAGATTCAGTAATAATATTAACGATATTTGCAGTAAATATGGTGCTTCATATGTTAATATTAAATCAACAGATTCAATTGAAAAGATTATCTTGGAAGATTTAATAGGTACCTTTATTATGATATAGAAAATCTATATCATATTTAATACAAAGAGGATGTGTAATTAATATGAGGTTCAGTAATCCTTATGCTTTATGGGGCTTACTTCTGATTCCATTAGTTATTTTGATGTATATATTGAGGCAGAATTTTGAACAAAAAGAAATTTCAAGTATCTTTTTGTGGGAACTGGCTTCAAAGGAAGATGAAGTAAATACACCCTGGCAAAAGTTGAAAAAAAATATTCTAATGATATTACAAATAATAGTAATAATCATTATTACATTAGCATTGGCTAATCCGTATTTATATAAAAAACAGGAAACTAACAATGTACAGCTCATTGTCATAGACACAAGTGCTAGTATGAATGCAGAATACAAAGATGGGGAAACTAGATTAGATTATGCAAAGGAAATGGCAAAAGAAAAAATAGATGGATTATTAGATGGTACTCCAGTGACTATTATAACTATTGGAAACGATGTTAACATAAATGTGTCTAATGCTGTTTCCAAAGATACTATCAAAAAATCCATTAACAATATTAATCCAACCTATGGTTCTATGAAAATAGATGACAACATAGATTTTATATTCTCAATAGCCAAGAGCTATGAGGATTATGAGATATCTATAATATCTGATGAGATTCATAATAATGATAACGTACACAACTATTTAGTTCAGTCAGAAGGTTCTAATGTAAGTATAGACAATATATCAACTTTCTTCTCAGAAGGTTCATATGAAGTTCTTGCAAAAGTCACTAATAGATATAAAACGCCTGTAAAAATACATTTGGACATATATGACCAAAATGATACATGGCTAAAAGGCAGTGAGATAGACTTAGAATCATATGAAAGCAAGAGTATATTATTTGATAATATCAACTGTGAAGGCAATTATATATATGGTCAAATAAAAGAAAAAGATTTAATTGCAGCAGATAATAAAAGATTTAATATATTGAATAAGAATGAGATAAAAAGAATCATTCTAATATCAGAAGAAAATATTTTTATGGAAAAAGCGATTTTAGCATCTAATAGATACGAGTTGTATAAAACTAAGAATTCTAGTGTTAACAATGAAAAATATGATTTGTATATTTATGATAGTATAATACCTGATTCAATTCCAGATGAAGGCAATTTAATGTTCCTAAATATACCAAAGGTTGATGGATTATATGATACTGAAGCTGAAACCAGTAGTGGAATGGCAGCATTCAGTGATGAAGATATTACTAGACATGTATTCAATGAAAAATTTATTGTTTCTGATTATAGAAAAATATTACCTAATGAATATATAAAATCTATAGCTAATGTTGGTGAAGATAGTATTATAGCAATTGGTAATAAAAATGGTAGAAAATTTAATATTATATCTTTTGATTTACATAATAGTGATTTTCCGTTAAATATCAGTTTCCCTGTTCTTATAGATAATTTATTGGCAGATGTATTAGGGAATGGTGTACAGATTGATGAGAATTATCATGCAGGAGAAAATATTTCTTTTGAACCTTTAAGTACTACTGAAAAAGCTTTTATATCTGATCCGAAAAATAATAAAGCTGAATTGGATGTAAATTTCCCTATAACTTATTATGATGATACTAAGGAATTAGGGGTGTATGAATTGATACAAGAGAATAATGAAAAAGAACAAAAGACAGATTATATAACTATAAATTATAATACTGATTCAGAATCAACTATTAAAGAGTATTCAGATGAGCTTGATGATAATGTATCAAATAAAATGGTCACTAGAAGCCGTAAAAAGACTGATTTCATGAGCCTGTTTATCATTCTTGCTGTAATTGTTATGTTATATGAATGGAAAAAATATGTTATTGGCTAGAGGTGTAATTTATGAGGGTAGAGTTTGGAAGAACATGGATTTTGTTATTATTTCCAATATTGGTGTTTATAATATTTAGAATATCAAAAAACTATTATAGCAATAATTTTAAAAAGTATTTGACTACGGTAACTAGATGTATAGTAATACTGTTTTTAATATTATCTTTAGCTGATATTTCTATCGTTAATACATCAAAAGAAACATCAACAATTTTCTTATCAGATGTATCCGAAAGTGTGTCAGAGAATAAAGAAGAAATTAAAGAATTTATTAGAAATGCTATAAAAGATAAAGGAAAAAACGATAGAGTTGGTTCGGTAATATTTGGAAAAGATGCTTCTTTGGATGTTAGTATTACTAAAGATTTTACATCGGATATATTAGAAACAGATGTTAATAAGTCTTATACTGACATTGAACAGGGTATGCTCAAAAGTATAGCATTAATTCCAAGGGACACAAATAAAAGAATTGTTTTATTAACAGATGGTAAAGAAAACAAAGGAAAAACAGAGAAATTAATTCAATCAATAAAAGATCAAGAAATTGAAATCAAAGTGAAAACCTTAGAATCAAAAGCTGCTAATGAGGTATATATTGATAATTTTTATGTTCCTCAAAAGGTAAATCTTGGTGAACAATTTCAGATTAACATGGATATATTTTCTACTACCCATACTAATGCTAAGATAACTGTTATAGCTGATGGTGAAAAAATTATTACAGACAATATTAATCTTAGAAAAGGTTCCAATAATTATGTGTTGAAAGATACAGCAAAAAAGATGGGATTTGTCAGTTATGAATTATTGATTGAACCTGAAGATGATAGATTGACAGTTAATAATACATACTCAGCATTTACATTTGTTAAAAGTAGCCCCAAAGTACTCATAGTATATGATCAGGAAAAAGATGCCATACAGATAGAGGAAATAACTAAGAGTATAGGACTAAACTATGATAAGACCAAAAGTGTACAAGTACCTGTTAATTTAGAGAATATGTTAAGATATAAGAGCATAATTCTATGTAATGTATCAGCAGATAATTTGAGTGAAGATTTTTTGAACAATATGGAATACTATGTTAAAGATTTCGGAGGAGGATTAGTTACTATTGGTGGTGAAAATTCTTACGCACTTGGTGGTTACTATAAGACTCCACTTGAAACCGTATTACCTGTTAACATGCATATGCGTGGTATAAAGGATAAACCTAATATGGCAATGATGCTTGTTATTGATAAATCAGGTAGTATGTCTGGTAGGAATCTAAGACTTGCCAAAGAAGCTGCTATGCGAACAGCCCTAGTATTGGAAGACAATGATCAAATTGGAGTAATAGCATTTGATGATAAACCTTACGAGATAGTCGAGTTACAAAAAGCTGAAGATAGAGATACTATCAATGAAAGTATCCTTAACATCAACGAAGGTGGGGGTACATCTATATTACCTGCTTTGCAAGACGCTTATGCTAAGTTAAGTGAGAGTAAGGCTGAGATAAAGCATATTGTTTTGCTGACCGATGGACAAGCGGAACAAATAGGATATGAACCATTACTTGATAATATGAATAGCAATAAAATTACATTATCAACAGTAGGGGTTGGTGATGGAGCGGATACTAAGCTTTTATCATATTTAGCTGCTTCTGGCAATGGAAGAAATTATTTTACTAAAGATGGAAGGAATATACCTAGAATATTTGCTAAAGAAGCTTTTATGGCAACAAGGACATATCTTAACAATATAACATTTACACCAATAATGAACTCTTATCATAATATCCTAGCAGATATTTATGATGAAGGATTACCCAAGTTACAAGGATATATTGGTACTTCACCAAAGGATGCTGCGACAGTATTGCTATCTAGCCCTGTAAATGATCCAATATTATCAGTTTGGCAATATGGACTGGGTAGAACAGCTGCTTGGTGTTCTGATTTGTCAGGCGAGTGGAGTGCACTTTATAATACTTGGGATAAAAATAATGTTTTCTGGCAGAATATTATCAATTATACTATTGAAAATTATTCTGATGAACCAATAGAGATTAATAGTACTTATGAAAATGGGGAAGTGAATATTACTCTTAATTCTTCTAACAAAGATTATTTATTAGATTCAACAGTACAAATGAAATCACCATCCAATAAATTAGTTAATGTTAATCTAGAACCAGTTAGAAAGGGAGTATATAAAGGAAAATTTATTCCAGACGAAGTAGGTTCTTACATGATGAAGGGAATTCAAAAAGACGGCGATGAAATTGTAGGTACTGGCTTAAGTGGCATAACTATACCTTATTCAGAAGAATATAAATTGATAGATAACAATAGTTTCATGGATTTTGTAGAAAAAATAGGAGGTAAGATTATTAATGATCCTGATGAAGTATTCAGTGAAATTGATAATAAGGTGAAAACAAGCAAAAACATATCTAACATCTTACTAATAATTGCACTTATACTATGGATTATTGATATAGCTCTGAGAAGATTCAATATTGCATCAAAAATTAATAAAATAGCTATACCTTTTAAAAGACTAATGAGCCTACTGGATAATAAAACGGTAAAAGGAAATAAATCCGATAAAGCTAATATTGAAAATAATAAAAGTAACAGCAAAAATGAAGAGATATCATTGAATAAAAAAGACATGAAGAATGAAAAAGACACGAAGAATGATAAAACAAAAAATAACAAAACCAACAAATCTAATAAAAACAAAGACAATAAACCTAACTTGCTGGATACTTCAGAGTTACTTGGCAATACCAAAAGGAAACGATAAGGGAGAATGATGATGAAGAGGATAATAAGATTAATAGTGTGTACATTCTTGATTTTAATATTTGTAGAAGTTAATATTGAAACATGGGCTGCAGAATATAGAGATTTTGAGGTTGATGTACACTATGGATATGACAATATTTTTAAGTATAATGAGTATTTGCCTGTATCTGTTCATGTGAAAAATAATACAGATGATTTTGATGGTGATGTAGTATTACGTTATCATGTTAACAATAATAGTGATGGGGAATTAAGCCAACGAGTTACCATAGAGAAGAATAATTCAAAAGAAATGAAATTCTTGATACCAAGGATTAGTGAAGAATTATCAATCATGAAAATAATATTTCGAAAAGATAACAAAGTGATGTATGAGGAAAAACTGACTATACCCTATACCCAGGGAATATACAATAACCTAATGTTAGGGATTCTTACAGACGATTTTGATGAACTTAGTTATATTAATTCATCAAATGATTATGTAAAGGTTGAACTTAATGAACAGAATTTTCCAAGTAATATTTTCGCTAGCAAGATTTTGGATGTAATAATTATTAACAATTATGATTTATCCAAATTAAGTCAAGACCAACTGGATATATTGAAAAAATGGGTAAATGATGGTGGACATCTAGTAATTGGTTCTGGAGTCAATTATTCTAAGACTTTAACACTTTTACAAGATTTCATAGGAATCGATATGATTGATGGCGTCAAAGAAATTGATAGTGATATTCTGTATGATTATGTAGCAGAAGAAGCTAAAACAGATGATCACTCATTATTAAGTATAGCATTAATTAATAGTGACAAATTGAAAAGTACAATTATAAGCGGGGATAACCATATAGTCTATAATATGAACAAAGGTAAAGGTATGATTGATTTATTTACATTTGATTTGGGAATGGAACCAATGAAATCTTTTACACATAATAATAAATTTTTTGAGAAGTACTTTAAACAAGAATTTGAAGATATGAAAATTCTACTATCCAATAGCTATTATAGATATAATCGTACAAATAGTTTCTTGAATGTAATACCAGGACTTAAATTTCCTTCGTTGTGGTCAATAATAATAATAATTGGTATATACATTATATTGATTGGACCTGTTCTATACTTAGTGCTTAAGCGTAGGAAGAAAAGACATTTAATGTGGATTATGGTACCTGTAATATCTATAGTTTTTGTTGGTATCATGTATATTAGCGGTATGAACACTAGGCTTAAAGAACCAGTGACTCAAGTTGTCAACATATTGAATTTCTCTGAAAAAGGTGGTTCTTATAATAGCTTCGGAACTGTATTGAATACAGATAAATCAAAGCTGGATATAAAATCCAATGATAGTCTATATATGATCCCATTAGAAAGCTATGACTATTATTCCTATAACCAGTCAAAAAATATGGATATAAAAAATTATAAAGATTTTCCTGTAAGTTTCAACTGGAAATCTGGTCTTGAACCATCAATAGAATATTATAATTCTAATGTGTTCAGTAATAACAACTTTGAATTAGAAACTTCGAAAAATATTCCAGTGGAAAATAAGATTCAATTGAACTTATTATCTGAAGGAACTGAAATAAAAGGTTCTATAACTAACAATTATGATTTTGGATTAGAAAATTGTATAATATATTTCAAGAACAAAGTATATTTGATAGATGATCTGGGAGCAAATGAAACTAAAAAAATAGAAGATATGGGCATTAGGAATTATGACTATTTAAGAGAATATTATTGGAATCTAATTGATAATATTGATAGTTCTTCCGATTTCAAAGAAAAAAATGATAGATATCAAGATAGCAGGATGATTGATTTTAATATGTATACTTATGAAGCGATAAATACTGAAGAAGCTATTTTTGTTGGATGGACAGATAAGAAATTCACTAATGGATTTCAAGTCAACGGTAAAAAGACTAAGAACTTTGAGAAGTCTATGATAAGTGTTATTGATACAATTAACTATGTTAAAGGTTCTAATATTGTTCTTGAATTCGGTTCAGTTAGACCTTATATAGATAACGCAGTCAGCAGTAATGTTATATATAGTCGTAACAAAGAGTTCAGCTATTATTACAAATTACCAACTGAAACAATAGATATTAATAAGATAAAATTCAGAAGAATAGCAAATATGAAAAATAAATATATTGATGCTAAATTTTATATTGTTGGTACTGATAATGAAACATACCAAGAGTTTGATGATACTATTACTATAGAGGCTGAAGAGCTGGATAAATATATTAACAGTAATGGAGAAATATTAATGGCAGTTATTCTATCTGAGGATGAAGGAGAAGTTGACATTCCTGAAATATATATAGAAGGGATTGGAAAATAATGTTAGAGATTAGAGGACTAAAGAAAAACTATAAAAAATTTACTGCTTTAAAAGGTATAGATTTAAAAGTGGAAAAAGGTGAGATATTTGGATTTATCGGTCCAAATGGTGCTGGTAAGACAACGACGATGAAAATTGTATGTGGACTGTTGAGTCCTACTTCTGGTGAAGTGTATGTCAATGGTATCAATGCTTTACAGAATATAAGGAGAGCTAAACAATATATTGGTTATATGCCCGATTTCTTCGGTGTATATGATAATCTTAAGGTTACTGAGTATTTAGAATTCTATTCTTCGATTTATGGCATCAAAGGAACTGAGAGAAACAAAATGATTGAAGACCTACTAGAACTTGTTAATCTTACGGATAAATCAGATTTTTTTGTTGATAGCTTGTCAAGAGGTATGAAGCAAAAGCTTTGTTTAGCAAGATGTCTGGTTCATAATCCAGAGCTATTAGTTCTAGACGAACCTGCGTCTGGTATGGACCCTAGAGCTAGAGCAGATCTAAAAAAAATACTATGTACACTTATAGACATGGGAAAAACAGTTATCATCAGTTCTCATATCTTATCTGAATTATCAGAAGTATGTACTTCCATAGGTATTATTAATAAAGGAGAAATTGTTATTAGTGGAAATGTAGAAGAAGTAACTAACAAAGTATACAATAACAAAGTATTAGAAATTGAAGTTAGTGATTCTCCAGATAAAGCAGAGACAGTATTGAAAGAAATTGATTTTGTTCAAGATATTAATCCTACTGGAAATAAATTAGAAGTTTCTATTAACGGAGATAATGAACAGATTAAAAAACTACTGAAACAACTTGTTATAAGAGACGTTCCAGTTATTACACTTAACAAGAAAACACAAAACCTTGAAGATATATTCTTAGAAGTAACTAAGGAAGCTTAAATATTGTAAATAATATTTATTTGGAAGGAATGAAATTATGAAATCAATTATACTAAAAGAAGCTAAGATAAAAATGAGAAGTTGGAAAAGTGTTGGTATGATAGTATCTTATGTTACATTATTAGCATTTGGGGTTATTGTAATGTTAAGTAGTACTTTATACAGCGTATATAATAATAATCTAAGTGAAAATTATAGGAATATATACATGACAATTACGATTATACAGGTTTTAATGATATCTTTTATAGTACCAATAATTGCTTCAGGTTCAATATCTCTGGAAAGGGAAAAACAAACTTTGGATATACTTCTTAGTACTAATATGAGACCTATATCCATAATAATGGGAAAATTAATGACAACAGTAAGTGTTGTACTATTGTTAATAGTTACATCGTTACCTATTTTTTCGTTCGTATTCTTATTTGGAGGACTAAATATAACATCAATCTTGAGTATGGTAGCATTTTTTATAATCATCTCATTCTTTTTTGGTTCTTTAGGAGTATTTTTTTCAACACTATTCAAGAAGACGTTAACTTCAATAGTACTAACATTCTTAGTTATGATGTTTTTAACTATAGGAACTATCTTGATACCTGCAATCTATACGTATATGACAAGGGATTATTCTTATTTTGAGAATAATACTTTTTTCCTTTATTATATTAATCCAGGTATAACATTTTGGGCGGTATTATTACAGCAATTTGGTGGGATAGACAGGCTTTCTGGCTACTTGAATGGAATAACATTAAATGACAATATTACAATAATCAGTTGTTGTTTATATATACTATTATCTGTAGGATTAAATTTTGCTTCAGCATATATTCTTAATCCTATAAAAAAGAAAAAAGGTATAGAAGAGGTCAGCTATGAATGATATTAATGAAAGTATAATTAGTATTATTAAGAAAGTAAGAAGAAAAATAATATACAAGATGTTAATAGAAAATGTTCTATTGAGCATTACTGGTGGAGTTATTGCATGTATTGTACTTGCAATAATAGCTCATATCACACCAATAACATTTATATATATAAAATCAGCTTATATAATGATTATTAGTATGTTGATAGGAGTGGTATACTCTTTATTCAATATACCGGATAATAATTATACAGCAAAAATTATTGATGAAAAAGGATTGAAAGAAAGAACAATAACTGCTCTTGAATTAATGGAGAGTAATAATCCATATGCAAGGATTGAGATAGAAGATGCTTATTCTCACTTAAGGAAAATCGACTATAAAAAAATAATTTCCTTAAAACCTTCTACTAAAAAATTTGTGTTGAGCATATCCATGGTCACTATTTTAATTATAATATTGGCAATTCCAAATAGGCATAGAAATATTGTAGAACAAAAAGAACGAATGCATATTGTTAAAGAAGAAGAGAAAGATGAAATAGAGAAAATCAAGAAAGAAATAAAGAAAGATGTCTTCTTAACTGAGAAGGATAAAAAAGAACTTGAAAAAGAAATAGCAAAGCTCAATAAAGAGATATCAAGTATTAATGATGAAAAAGAGTATAAGAAACAAGCTGAGTCGAATAAAAAAATCATAGAGCACAAAAAAAATAAAGCCAAGGAAGAGAATTTCGAAAAATTAGCAAAGAAAATGTTGGAAAATAATAGTTTACAGGAATTAGGAAAGGCTCTCAGCGATAAAGAATTTGATAAAGCTAAGAAAGAAATAGATAAATTAATTGAAGAAGCAAAAAAGATGAGTGATAAAGAATATAATGATATGCTGGCTGATTTATCAGATAAGTTAGCTGGACTTGACATCAGTCAATTACAAGATGCTCTAGGGGATTTAGCTAATGAAATGGAAATGACAAGTATAACACTGTCAAATAGCCAGTATGCTTCTTCTAATAGTAATAATGGTAATCCAGGGAAATCCCAAAATAATAATCAAAGCTCCAGTACAGGGGCTAATAGTGCGCAGAATGGACAGGGGAGTGGACAGGGTAACGGACAAGGCAGTGGGCAAGGTAATCAACAAGGTAACGGAAATAGTAATGGAAAAGGACAGGGAAGGGGTAAAGGGAGTGCCAATTCCGAAACAGATAATGAATCCTTAGATGCTTCCACACAAGATAAAAATATCAATGGTAAGCGTGGAAATAAAGATGATTCCCAGATTCAGATGACTAAAGAAGGGATATCTATAGGTGGTGAGAAAGTACCATATGTCCAGGTAATAGGTGAATATGAGAGCAAAGCCTATGAATCAATGAATACATCAGATATTCCTAAAGGAATGCAAGAAGTAGTAAAAGAATATTTTTCAGGACTTAATTGATTTATATAAAATAATTGACATTGCGTATGTCAATTATTTTTTTTGTCTTTATATCATATTTTTATAAATTATTCTACTTTATTGTAAATACAAAATTTCTTTTTTTTAGTATACTTCTTTTAAGCAATACACATATAACATTTTAAGGAGGTTGAAATGTGAAAGATATACTGGAATTTTCAGGTATAACAAAATACTTTCCTGGAGTTAAAGCGTTGGATAATGTAAGTTTTAAAGCCAACAGTGGAGAAGTACTTGCATTTCTTGGAGAAAATGGAGCTGGTAAATCAACTCTTTTAAAAATTTTGAATGGTGATTTTCAGCCTACTAGTGGCGAATACATATTAAATGGAGAAGCAAAACATTTTAAATCACCAAAAGAAGCCATAGATGAAGGTATAAGCATCATATACCAAGAACGTCAAATTGTATTGGATATAAGTGTTGCAGAAAATATATTTCTAGGACAGCAGCCAATCAAGAAAAACGGATTGATTGATTATAAGAAATTATACCAAGATGCTAAAAAAATAATTGATGAATTTGGTCTTAATATCGACCCAAGAGCAAAAGTTCGAAATATCAGTATTGCACATCAACAAATGGTTGAAATAATGAAAGCATATAGCCGAGATCTTAAGGTTATTGCATTTGATGAACCCACTGCTAGTTTATCTGATAGTGAGATAGAAATCCTTTTTGAAATAATCAATAAGCTGAAAAAAGAGAATAAGATAATCATTTATGTTTCGCACAGAATGAAAGAACTTGAAAGAATAGCAGACAAAGTAGTCGTATTCAAAGATGGAAAATTCGTAGATCTTGTTAAACGAAATGATGTGACTAACAACGATTTGATTACTATGATGGTAGGAAGAGATCTAGGAGATATATTTAACGAATTGGATAGAAGTAAAGGTTACGGAGATACAATATTAGAGGTCAATAACCTGACAACTAATGATGTAAATGATGTATCTTTCTCTCTAAGGGAAGGAGAAATACTTGGATTCGCAGGACTTGTCGGTGCTGGTAGAACAGAAGTAATGCGAGCTGTTTTTGGAGCTGACAAAGTTAATGGTGGAAAAATACTATTGGAGAAAAAAGAGGTCAATAGTAAATCTCCAAAGCAAGCTATCAAGAAGGGGATTGTTCTATGTCCAGAGGATAGAAAACTTCAAGGTATTCTACCTAACTTATCTGTAGGATATAACATCAGTATTGCTGTGCTAGATAATATTATAAATAAAATTGGCTTCATCAATAGAAAAAAGGAAAATGTTCTAGTTGAGGATAGTATTAATACCTTTAATATTAAAACTCCTAATGCCACTAAGAAGATTGTTGAATTAAGTGGTGGTAATCAGCAAAAAGCTATTGTTGCCAGATGGCTGGCGACTAATCCAAAGGTACTGATATTAGATGAACCTACCAAAGGTATTGATGTAGGTGCAAAAGCAGAATTTTATAAACTAATATGTGATTGTGCAAAAAATGGTATGGGTGTCATACTGATATCTTCTGAACTCCCAGAAGTTATAGGATTAAGTGACAGGATTATTGTTATGAAAGATGGATATATAACAGGTGAAGTAATGAGAGAAGAGGCGACAGAAGAAAAAATTCTTGCCTATGCAATGTTAGAAGGAGAGGTTAATTAAAATGGATAAACAAAAATTAAAGACATTAAGAGAAAAGATACCTAGCGATAGAATAGGATTATTGATAGCGTTAATAGTTATGATTGCAGTATTTTCTTTATTCAATAAACATTTCTTTTCGTATAAAAATATGATAAATATACTTATTGCAGCTTCATTGACTGGATTGGTTGCAGTAGGTGAAACATATTTGGTTATTGCAGGGTTAGTTGACTTGTCAGCAGGTTCAGTAGCTGCATTTGGTAGTGTATTGGCTGCAGTAGTTCTAAGTTCAACGGGTAATGTTTTTGTTACAGTGGTAATTGTTATCCTTGCAGGAATATTAATTGGTATTTTCAATGCTGTTACAGTTAATTCTTTGAAATTAGAACCATTCATTGCAACTCTTGCATCAATGTCAATCGTTAGAGGTTTAGCATATATAATATGTAATGGAAAACCTGTCTTTATAACTAATAATAGTTTTCTTAAGTTAGGAAGCCAAAGGATATTCGGTATTCCTGTACCTGTTATAATATTAATAATTTCTTTTATAATATTTGGTGTAATTTTATCAAAAACTAGATTCGGTAGAAGTATTTACGTAGTCGGAGGTAACAAAGAAGCTGCTAGATTAGCTGGATTAAACCCTAAAAGGATTACTTTGATTCTATATATGGTTAATGGAGCATTGGCTGCATTAGGAGGGGCTTTATTAGCGGCTAGAATGAATTCAGGGCAACCTGCAGCAAGTGTAGGATTGGAATTTGATGCTATCACAGCAGCTGTATTAGGTGGAACAGCATTCTCTGGTGGAGTTGGAACAATTTTCGGTACTGTCCTAGGTGTATTTATACTACAAGGATTCAACACTGGTCTTATAATGTTGAATGTACCTACTTTCTGGCAGTATGTAGCAAGAGGTTTATTATTATTGATTGCATTGACATTCGACTTCCTTAGAAAGAGAAGAAGAGATAAAAAGATATTAGAGAGCAGTATGGCAAATAGTTAATAATCATGTGATATAGGTAAGGAGGTATATGGAATGAACAGAAGAGAGAATCTATTATCACTACTTAAAAGACAAGGGTATGATGAAGTACCTGTAGAATTTCTTTTATGTCCAGATTTAGAGAAATTATTCAGGAAGAAAACTGATTACATAGGGGATTACATGGAATATTTCAACATGCCTTGGAAGTATGTAGATGATATGAAGCTTATTGATAATGATACTGATAAATACTTGAAGTATTTTGATTCATTGAAACCAGGCTCCAAGATTGATTATTGGGGTGTTGGACATGAACCAGGTAGTGAAGCAGCAAAGCATATGACATATATGAGAAATCCTCTCAAGCAAATAACTAGTATAGAAGAACTTGAGAATTATCCATTTCCTGATTTTTTATCTGCTAATAATGACCACCAAAAAAAGCAGGTTGAACAGATTCACGAAGCAGGTCTAGCAGCTGTTGGTAATATGCAGATGACCATATGGGAAGCTTCTTGGTATATAAGAGGTATGGAAGAATTAATGATGGATATGATGTTTGAAGATGAAAAAGCAGTTTATCTCTTGGATAAGATATCTGAAATCAATCTAATAAGAGCAAAGTCATATGTAAATGCTGGAGTAGATATTTTGTTTATTGGTGATGATATAGGAATGCAGAGAAGTATTATGATGAGCGAAGATTTGTATGTGACTTGGCTAAAACCAAGACTGAAGAATTTAATTAGTGAAGTGAAAAAGATTAATAAAGATCTTTTTGTTTTTTATCATTCTTGTGGTTTCATAACTCCTTTTATACCACATCTAATAGATGCAGGAGTTGATGTACTTAATCCAATTCAGCCTGAATGTATGGACTTCAAGGATATCCATTCAGAGTTTGGAGATAAAATATCTTTCCATGGTACAATAGGTACACAATCTACGATGCCATTTGGAACTCCAGGGGATGTTAGAAAGGAGGTATTCAGAAATCTCGAAATAGCAGGAGATAAAGGTGGTTTATTGGTAGCACCAACACATCTGTTGGAGCCTGAAGTACCTTGGGAGAATATAATTGCTTATGTACAGGCTTGTAAAGATTTTTTGAAATAGATAGTAGAAAATAGTAAATATATGTATAATATAAAAAAAGTGGAGGTATTTATTATGAAGAAAATATTAAGTTTGTTAATAGCTACAACATTGATTATTAGTTTATTTGTTGGATGTTCTAAGGATGAAAAAAATGATACAAAGAAAGATGACAATAAACCAGTAGCTGAAAAGAATGATGATAAAAAAGAAGCTGACAAGAAAGATGATAAAATAGTTATAGCCGGAATCTACAAAGCTGGTGACCAGGTTTGGTTTATAGATGAAGGTGCAGCTGCGGAAGAAATGTGTAAAAAAATGGGTGTAGATGAATTCATTTATATTGATGCAAAAATGAATCCAGAAACATATCTACAAGCTATTGATAATGTTATTGCACAGGAAGTAGATGGAGTTCTAACATGTATACCAGATCAGCAACTAAGTCAAGTAACTGTAAACAAATTGAAAGAAGCAGGTATTCCTGTTATTGCAGCTGATGATGCATTACAAGATGAAGATGGTAATAAATTAGCACCATGGGTAGGTATTAGTGCTTACAATATCGGAGCAGCTAATGGTGAATGGATGGCTAAATATGCAATAGATAATGGACTAGATAAAGACGAAGAAGCAGGATTACTTCTTTTGACTATGGATACTGTATCTAGCTGTGTTCCTAGAACTGAAGGAGAATATGATAAATTCACTGAGAATATTTCTGATTTCCCAGAAGACAAGATTTACCGTGCAGATTATAATGGTGAGACTGATAAAGGATTTGCCGCAGCTTCAAGTGTAATCACAGCTAATCCTCAAATCAAGAAGTGGATGGTAATGGCAGCTAATGACGAAGGAGCTGTTGGTGGAGTTAGAGCTTTAGAGCAAGCTGGTTTGGACAAAGACTCTTGTGTAATAGGTTTAGGTGCATATCTAGCAAAAGGTGAATTCAAGAAAGAGTATTCTGCTATGAAAGCAGCTACATATTTTTCAGCACAAGCTGTTGGTGGCGATTCTGCAAAATTCTTAATTGAACATATAAAAAATGGTACAGAAATACCTATGGAACATGCAGTTGACGCTATAATAGTAACCAAAGATAACTATAAAGAGGTTATGGGTAAATATGCAGAGTAAAATGTGCTAATAATGGTATTTTTTATAACGGGTGTTCATCACCCGTTTTTTTGAATTATGTGGTATAATAATGTTTATTAACCTATGATTCATTATTACTAATTAAGAATGGAGCACATAATATTGAAAATAAAATTAGTCAATTTATATAGGAATAGTAGTATTCTCTATAAGATAATGTTCAATTATATTATTATAATATTACTTACTGTTATAACTTTAAGTTGGTTAAATTTTAATAGAATCAGTAAATCTCTTGAAGAAGTTACTAATGACCATACTTTACAGATGGTTAAACAAGTACAGAATAATATTGAATTCTATATAAGTAATATGGAAAAAACAATAAATTATATTTCTAATGATAAATCTCTTCTACAATATGTAAATCAAAGCTATACCACTGATAGTGAAAAGAAAATATTAGAAGACGATATTCTCTATTTATTTAACAATTATTCAAAAACGGAGTTGGATATTTCTGGTATATTATTTACTGATTCTTATGGTAATTATATCAGTAATAATATGAAAAAAATTGAAACCACTCCTCTTAATAATGATTTCTGGTTTAGAAAAGCTGTTGATAGCCCAAATGAAATACATTTATTCAGCAAACCTATTGGGAGAAATGTAAGAAGTATCTATGATTATTATAGTGCGGATAATGTTATATCAATTGTAAAAGCAGTCAAAGATTCAAAAGAGAACTTCAGAGGAGTTATTATGATTGATATGAAATTATCAGTAGTTGAGGATATTATTGATAATGTCGTGTTAGGAAAAAGTGGTTTTCTATATGTAGCAGATAACAAAGGAGACGTGGTTTATGCTCCAGTAAATAAAATAGTCTATAGAATACATCCTTCAATAACACAAGATATGCAGCCACAAAATAATCTACACACAATTGATAACAAAAATTATCAGATTCTAAAAAATTATTCTAACTATACCGGATACAATGTCATAGGTATATTTCCTACAGATGAAACAATGAGTATAATCATTGAGGTCATTATGTATATAATTCTATATGGTATTTTAATAATAATTCTTGCAATTATTTTATCAGGCTTATTAACAAGATCTCTGACAAAACCAATAAGTAAATTAAGAAAATTAATGGCAGAAGCTGAAAATGGACAGCTTGATGTAAGATTTGAAAGCAAGTATAATGATGAGATCGGTAAGTTAGGTAAAAGCTTCAATAAGATGATTGAATCAATAAAAAATCTCATTAATATAGTTTATATTGAACAACGAAAAAAAAGAAAAGCTGAGTTAAGAGCTTTTCAAGCTCAGATTAAGCCTCACTTTCTATATAATACATTAGATACCATTAATTGGATGGCACAAGATTATGAAGCAGATGATATATCTGAAATAGTAACGTCCCTAACTAATCTATTCCGAATCAGCCTTAGTAAAGGTAAAGAAATAATTACGTTAAAAGATGAAATAAAACATGTTGAAAGTTACTTAACCATTCAAATGGCTCGTTATGAGGATAAATTTGACTATACTATAGATTATGATGAATCATTATTGGAATCAAGAGTGATTAAACTAATAATACAACCTATTGTAGAAAATGCTATCTATCATGGTATTAAAGAATGTGAGCATAAAGGTCATATTTCCATAAAAATAACTAAAATAGAGAATAAAATATGTTTTATTATTAATGATAATGGAATAGGGATAGATAAAGAAACAATAAATGAGATGAATGACATGTTCAATAAAGTTCGAGACAAAACAGGTAAATATGGAATCGGTATGTTTAATGTAAATGAAAGATTGAAGTTAAGTTTTGGTGAAGATTATGGTATAAAAATAGAGAGTATCAAAGGACACGGTACTACAATTAAAATATTGCATCCAATTATACAAGATTAAAGGGAGGGTTTTTGGTGTATAAACTTTTAATTGCAGATGATGAACCTAAGATTAGACGAGGATTAAGTAAATTAAAATGGGAAGAGCTGGGTGTTGAAGTTGTAGGAGAAGCTGAAAATGGTAAAGTAGCTCTACAATTAGCAAAAGAACTTAGGCCGGATATTATGTTTGTAGATATATGTATGCCTTTTATCGGAGGGTTAGAATTAATTACTCAGATAAAAGAAATCTTGCCTAACTGTATAATAATAATAATATCAGGTTATGATGAATTTGAATATGCGAAAAAAGCACTGACTCTTAAGATATTCGATTATGTTCTAAAACCAGTAAACAGAAAAGAATTAATGGAAACAGTAAAAAGAGCGATAGTAACCTTGGAACAAAATCTTAAAAATAATCAATATATCAATTGGGCTAAATATCAAGTTCACAAGAACAAAAATACTATCCTACAGCAGTTTTTAAGCGATTGGTTAAATTTCAGAATCTCATTTGATAAAGTATATAATCAATTTAATTTATTAAACATTGATTATAGCAAAATAAATTTATTATTTTTAGTTAAGCCATTAGAAATTGAAAACAAAGATACAGTGAAATTGGAAAGGGACCTATTGAATTTTTGTCTAGAAAATATTTTACAAGAAATATTAGATGAATATAAGCAAGCATTGATTTTTCATGAAAACGATGTTGTAGTAGTACTATTACCTATGACACAGGAAGATGAGATATTAAATATTGAAAAGAGTATCAAGATGAGTATCAGTAAATATCTAGGTAGAGAAGTTGTGACACTTTATCAAAAACTCAATGATGATTTTTTTGAGTTACCAGATTATTATAAAAATCTTTATAAACAACTTATTTCTACTATTGAATATACACCTATAGTTCAGTTGGCAAAATGTTATATAGAAAAAAAATATTATGACCAAGATTTAAGTCTGATTGAAGTTTCAAAAGAACTTAATGTAAGTGCAGCTTATCTAAGCAGGTTAATAAAAAAAGAGACTGGGATGTCTTTTAAAGAATATTTAACTAAAATACGTATTAGTAAAGCAATTGATTTCATGAATAATCCAACGATAAAGTTATATGAGATTGCTGAGAATGTTGGATATAGTACACAGCATTATTTCAGTTCAGCATTCAAAAAAATAACTGGGGTTTCACCTACTGTTTATAGACATGGGAAGGATGAAGGCATTTGAAAAGATTAAAATTCAGTTATCACATTTTAATATTAATACCTATAATCATAATTGCATTTTTTATAATCAATTCTTTGACTAGTAAGAGTTCAAAAGATCCTCAGATTGATTATTTAATTGGAATGTCACATCCTAATCTAAGTGAAGAATGGCAGATACTGGTTAATGAACAAATGAAAAATGAAGCAGAAAAAATAGATAACCTTAGTGTTATATTCACTAATGCTGGCTCTAGCACATATAAACAGGTAAAAGATATAAATATGTTAATGGATTATGGCATTGATTTGCTTATTATTACTGTAAATGATGCTAATGTTCTAGGGCCCTTATTAAGTGAAATAAATAAAAAAATACCAGTTATAGTTCTGGATAGAGATGTGAGTAATTATGATTTTACTCTTTATATTGGTCCTGACTATTATTCTCTAGGGAAAAAAGCAGGTGAAAGGGTAGTAAGTCTTCTTGGTAAAAATGGAGGAAAGGTTATTGAAGTTAGAGGACCTATAGAAGAACCTTCAGTTGTTGAACTAAGTCATGGATTTGACTATATAATCAATCAACATCCTAATATTAATATTTTAACAAGTATTTCTAGTGAATGGTTAACAAGTCAAACTGAAGAAAGAATGAATAAACTACTCAAAAAGATTTATGATTTCGATATAGTATTTGCCCATAATAATGCTATGGCATTAGGGGCTTATTATGCGTCCAAGACCCAGGATTTAGATATAAAGCTTATTGGTGTATCAGGTTTGATGTCCAATAAATATAGATCATATTTAGAAGAAGGAATATTGGATACAACTTTTCTATGTCCTATAGGAGGAAAAGAGGCAATTGATTATGCAATAGATATATTGAATGGAGAAAATGATATTCCAAGAAAGATTATCCTTAATACTATACCAATAACTAAAGAAAATATGACTGGTATAGAGAGTGAGCCTATCAAGAGAGAATCTATCAAACTTGGGTATATTGACTCGTATACCTCTGATAGCTTTAATTTAGAAACTACTTATACTGCATTTGAGAAAGAAAGCATAGAGTTGTTATATAGAAACATTAATTCAAATCTATCTATTAAACAGCAGCATGTTGAACAACTAGAGGCAATTAAAAACCTTATTGATAATGATGTAGACATGATTGCTATATCTCCTGTTGTTAGTTCAGGTTGGGATGAAGTACTTACTATAGCAAACAAAAAGAATATCCCTATAATATTGTTAAATAATATGGTGAATTCAAAAGAAAATCTATGGACAACATATGTTGGTTCTGATTATTATGACCAAGGAAAATTAGCTGCTAGTTATCTTGTAAATAATGTTTACAATATGAAAAATGATATAGTAATAGCTGAGATAAGAGGTCATAGCAAGTCCGCATCAACCATCCAGAGAACGGAAGGTTTCAATCAAGTGATTAATGGTTATTCTAGAATCAATGTAAAATATAGAGTAGATACAGATTTATCATTTGAAGAAGCATATAAACAGATGACACGTATATTAGATGATGATAAGGTCAATGTAGTATTTACACATGAAGAAGATATATCTTATGGTGCATTGAAAGCAATAAAAGATTATGGTTTGACCATAGGAAAAGATATAATTATGGTTACAACATGTAATTCAGTAGATACATCCATGAATAATCGTGATATTAGCTGTTTGGTTCAATCTTACCCTGTTACTCAAAGCCAATTAATTAAAGTAGTTAGAGATTACATGAATGGTATATCACCTAAAAAGGTTATAAATAAAGATAAATTAGTTATAGAAAATAAATAATATTTCTTAATATATATAAATACATTTTTTGATTATTGCATATTAGGGAATATTATGATATATTTGTAAGTGACAAGACACATGTAAAGTCATATAAGTGACTGATTCATAGAAAAGGTGATATTATGAAAGAAAACTTGAAAACAAAACTGATTGAGTTGAAGAAAAAAAAGAATGCAGTCATTCTAGCCCATAATTATCAACTGGATGAAATACAAGAAGTTGCTGATTACATAGGAGATTCTTTAGCGTTATCAAAAATAGCTATGAGTGTAAAGGAAGATGTAATAGTCTTCTGCGGTGTCAAATTCATGGCTGAAACTGCAAAGATACTTTCACCTGATAAGAAAGTGATACTGCCTGTAATAGAAGCAGGATGTCCTATGGCTGATATGGTAACGGCAGAGAAATTACGTAGCGTAAAAGAAGACTATCCAGAGGCTGCGGTAGTATGTTATGTCAATTCCTCAGCAGAGGTTAAAGCAGAGAGTGATATTTGCTGTACTTCATCTAACGCAATAAATGTTGCTGATAGTATTAAATCCAATAAGATATTATTTGTCCCAGATCAGAATCTAGGATCATATGTAGGAAAACAAATAATTGATAAAGAAGTGATTTTGTGGCAGGGTTTTTGTATTGTACATAATAGAGTAACTATCCAAAATCTACTACATATAAAAGAAAAATACCCATCTGCTCCTGTATTGGTACATCCTGAATGTAGACCTGAGATTGTAGAACAAGCTGATTTTATAGGTAGTACGTCAGAGATAATAAGAGAAGTTAAGAAACTAAAAGACAAGAAGATTATTATAGGAACGGAAAAAGGCATTTTATATACGTTGAAAAAACAGAATCCTGATAAAGAATTCATATTATTGTCAGAGAAGTTAACTTGCATGAATATGAAAAAAACAACACTAAAGGATGTTATAGCCGCTTTAGAAAATGAAACTAACATCATTGAGGTCGATGAGAGAGTAAGAAAAAAAGCATATGATGCATTAAAAAAGATGATTTTACTATAGATTGTAGGTGAATAGAATGAGAGAATATATAATTCCTTTTGATACTGAGTACAATCCTAAAGAATATACAGATGTAATTATAGTCGGTTGTGGAATAGCTGGGTTGTATACAGCCTTGATGTTACCTTCTGATATAGATGTTACAATAGTTGCAAAGGAACCTTATAAAGAAACAAATTCATATTTGGCTCAAGGAGGAATAGCTGCCCCTTGTGATAAGCTTAATGATACCAAAGAAATGTTTTTTAATGATACCATGGTATGTGGTAGAGGCGAATCTGATACTGAAGCTGTTAGTATACTGGTTAATGAAGCTATGGACAACATAATACAGCTAGAAAAATTAGGAGTCGAATTTGATAAAGATAATAATGGATTCCTATTGGGAAAAGAAGGTGCTCATAGTGTATCAAGGATTGTTAGAGCAGGAGATTCTACAGGAAAATCTGTTATGGAAGCCCTATATCATTTGGCAAAAAGCAAAAAAAATATTAATATTAGAGAAAATATATTTGTAATAGATATATTGACATATGCTAATAAGAGTATAGGTATTCTAATATTGGATGATGGAAGGGTAAAATCAATCTTTTCAAAGTATACTATTATCAATACAGGTGGAATAGGTAATTTGTTTGAACAGACCACTAATGCAAAAGGTATTAATGGAGATGGTATTGCTATGATGCTGCGTGCTAACGGAATTGTCAGGAATATGTCATATCTACAATTTCACCCCACTGTTTTTTACAATAATAGGTCTTTAAAACAAAGTTTTCTTATATCAGAAGCAGTAAGAGGTGAAGGAGCTTTATTGTATAATGAAAGAGGAGAACGTTTTATGGAGAAAGTACATCCAATGAAAGAACTGGCTCCTAGAGATATAGTTTCATTAGCCATAATGCAGCAAATCAAAAAGCAAATCACACCCTGCGTATATTTAGATATAACCCATTGGAATGAAGAAGCTCTAAAATTACGTTTCCCAACTATTTTTGGGTTTTGTCAAAGAAATAATATAAACATGGCAAAAGATTTAGTACCAGTTGCTCCTAGGATGCATTATTTTATGGGAGGAATAAAGGTGGATATCAAAGGCAAGACATCAATAAATAATTTATATGCATGTGGGGAATGTTCATGTACAGGTGTTCATGGTAAAAATAGATTAGCCAGTAACTCTCTATTGGAAGCAATAGTTTTTGGAAGAAGGATAGCAAGGAACATCAAGGAAAATATTTATGATATCATAGATACTGATAAGGATATTAGAATAGTTAATGTTGATAGTTCATATAAAATTATGGAAGATGAGCATACAATAGCAAAATGGATGGGACAGTATTTTGGCATTGATAGGACTATTGCTAAGGTTAAGCAACTTGAAAATAAGATTAACAAGGCTTACTGTAATGCTAAAAAAACCAATATTATATGTAGGGAAGAAATTGAAAAAGTAAATATGATTTCAGTGATAAAAGCAATAATAAACGATGATCTGAACAAAAAGATAACTAAACAAATAAACTTGAATTAATAGTTGATACATAACAAGGAGGATATAATGGTTTTACAGCAAAAAATTGATGAAATAATTATTAAAGCTCTAGAGGAAGATATGAATTATGGTGATATAACTACCGATACACTAATAAGTGATAATCAAAAAAGTAATGCTATATTAATTGCTAAAGACAATGGCATTATTGCAGGATGTGAAGTGTTTTCACGAGTTTTTTATTTAATGGATAAGGAAGTTGTAATAGATTTTCATAGAAAAGATGGAAATCTTGTAGAAAAGAAAGAAATTATTGCTCATATTTCTGGACCTACCAAAAGTATACTCAAATGTGAGAGAACGGCACTTAATATAATACAAAAACTTTCAGGAATAGCTACAATGACTAATAATTTTGTTAATAACACTAATAATATGCCTGTAAGAATTGTTGATACAAGAAAAACAACACCTGGTCTAAGGGCATTAGAAAAATATGCTGTAAGAGTAGGC
This sequence comes from Vallitalea maricola, assembly GCF_036985595.1. Classification (NCBI taxonomy): domain Bacteria; kingdom Bacillati; phylum Bacillota; class Clostridia; order Lachnospirales; family Vallitaleaceae; genus Vallitalea; species Vallitalea maricola. The sequence goes on from NZ_BTPU01000015.1 coordinate 60,107, forward strand.
GGAGGTTATAACCATAGATTTAATTTATCTGATGCAGTCATGATAAAAGACAATCACATTAAAGCTGTAGGTAGTATAAAAAAAGCTGTAGAAACTGCCAAAGCAAAAATTCCACATACTATGAAAGTTGAAATAGAAGTAGAAAACCTAGATGGATTAAAAGAAGCTCTTAACGCAGAAGCTGATATTATAATGTTGGATAATATGACTATAAACATGATGAAAGAAGCAGCATCCATTGCAAAAGGAAAAGCTGTATTAGAAGCGTCTGGAAATGTAGATTTAGATAGAGTAAAAGAAATAGCTGAAACTGGTGTAAACATAATATCAGTGGGTGCATTAACTCATTCAGTAAAGGCTTTGGATATTAGTATAAAATTTTGTTGATATCAGATTAGAATTTAATAATATATATGATAAATCCACAAAAAGCAAAGTATTAAATTGCTATTTGTGGATTTATCATGTTACTCATCAGTTCTTACTATTTAGCTCATAGATTTAAGTATATTATAGGTTATAATTTGATTGAATATATTCTGAAATAAGGTATATCACCTTAAATATAGAAGAAACTGTTATAAATGAATTGCATTACGATTATTATGAATGTTATAATCTAGTAAACAAAGGTATTTAAGGGGGCGTACTATGAATCAATTAACTAAAGAATTATTTGAAAAATGCAAGAAATATATTTTAGAGAAGGGTAGACCATTAGAACAACATTTATTTATTAACTATTTTGTTAAACCTTGTGAATTAGATATTATTAATGACTTGAAGAAATATCAAAATACTGACGGAGGGTTTGGTAATGGCATAGAATCAGATTTTACTTTACCGTATTCCTCACCTATGGCAACTTCTATAGGATTAAGGTATCTAAGTAGATACGATAATCAAAATGAAGCAATATTAATGATTAAAAAGGCTATAGCATATCTAGAAAACACATATGTTCCTGAGCGTAAAGGTTGGTTTGCAGTACCTAGAGAAGTGAATGATTTTCCACATGCACCATGGTGGAATTATGACGAAGAAAAAGGAATGACAATAATTGATAAATATTGGGGAAATCCTTCTGCTGAGCTTATTGGATATTTATATAAGTATAGAGAATACGTTGCTAATTTAGACGTTGATAACATACTAGAATATGCTATAAATAATATAAATAGCAGAGAAGTATTTGAATCACAACATGAGATTTATTGTTATATAGATTTGTATCATACCCTTCCAAAAAAATTAGCAGATAGATTAGAGGGTACATTGGAAAAAGCCATCAGACAACTTGCTAATACACATGTTGATGAATGGGAAGATTATGTTCCTAAACCTCTAGATTTCATTGATAATCCAAATAAAACATATGGTATTGATGAAGAATCCATAAATACCAATTTAGATTATTATATAGACAATATTAAAAAGAATAATATAATAATACCTACTTGGGCATGGAATGATTACGAAGAACAATGGAAAATAGCAAAAGTAGAGTGGACTGCACTTATTACTTTAAATGGATTATGTATTTTGGACAAATTCAACCGAATAGAAAAGTGAATTATAACATAAATAATAAGGAGGCATTAAAATGTTATATGCGCCTGTAAATACCCTTCTTTTTTAAGTGTTAAAAAGAAGGGAGAAAAGATAAGAATTGAATAATCATTTAAAAACAGATACTCTAACAATAAAAGAAATTAATAAAATGGCAATACCCCTTATATTTAATTCGGTAATTGGTATGTTAATAGGACTTATTGATACAGCTATGATAGGAAGAATATCAATAGATGCTTTTGGAGCTGTTGGATTAATTAGTACAACCATTAACAGCATTACTGGAGTGTTAGGGGCTATCGCAATAGCATTCAATATAGCTGGAGCTAAAAACAAAGGTAAAGGAAATACTAAAGAATTAATAGATAATTTTTTATCGGGTATTTTAACCAGTATATTCATAGGATTGTCAATATGGTTTATATTATTAATATTTGGAAATAGATTACTTCAGATAATTTTTGGATTACAAGATATAATATTGCAAGAAGCTATTTCTTACATGAATTTGTTTGGCATAACCATTTGTTTGAATATGATACTGTTTATGTTTTCATCATTATTTAAAATAATTAATACAACTAAATATTTATTTGTTGGTAATATAACAGCTACTATAACTAATGTAATACTTAATTATATATTAATCTTCGGTAAATTAGGATTTAATCCTATGGGAGTTAAAGGAGCAGGTATTGCATCAGTTATATCATTGGTATTAAATATAATAATATATATTAGTATCATATATATAAAGAAATTATTAATAATTAAGGATATCTTATCAATTATTAATATGATAAAAAAAGGATTCATATTATTAAAAAATTCTCTGGCTTTGATGGGACAAGAAATATTGGAATCCACAATATTAGTAATATGTATTAATGCAATATTATCACGTATTGGAGTATTAGAATTATCCATTTTTACATTACTGTCAAGTGTTGTCAGTATCGTGTTAATGCCAATGTATTCTTATGCTTCGACAGCATTAACTCTTGTTAGTAAGAATTATGGAGGAAAGCATTTTGAAAAAATGTTTATAATACCTAAATATTCATTAAGATTAGCAATGATATTTTGTATAAGCTTAGCTGTTATATTTATGATTTTTAAAGAATATGTAGTAATGTTAATTACAAATGATTATAACTTAATCAGCTATAGTCTTCAGTATTTTATAATTGCACTGTGTTCTTGTTTATCTAATATACCTAATAATATATATAAATATAGTTTGCAAGGTATTGGGGATGATAAATGGGTACTGCTTAATGCAGCAGTAATTAATGTTATAGGCATAGGATTTATTTGGTTTTTAAGTATAGCATTAGAAATGGGTATTTATGGAGTTTATGTTGGTATTACATTCAATTATATTATATTAAGTTTTAGTAATAGCTATAGATTTAACCATAGAATTGTTTTATATTCAGAAAAAAGTATCTAGAACCATATTTGTCCATACTATTGATTGTATCATATAATAAATTACTTATTCATAAATGTTTAATATGACAT
>NZ_BTPU01000016.1:0-40033 GCF_036985595.1 Vallitalea maricola
TTTCTTATCATGCTTTTTTCATTATAATTAACGTTTCAAAATAAGTCAAGATTGATTAATTTTGATTTTTTACTATGTATATGTGGAGTCGTGAGGCAGGACGCCGAACCCAGCTTTTAACCTGACAGCCCTACTGGACTGTCAGAAATAATAATGGACTCGATGTCCATTATTATTTGTTGAGCTCAGGACGAGCAAGTAGCTGGCGTAACATATACATATACTATTTTGCAAAAGCCACAACAGAACAAACATTTTTTCTAACTTACTTGCAAATATAATTAAATTCCTATCATCATAACAACTTACGTCTACAAAATTATTAATTAATTATATGAAATTTCACTTGCAGAAAATCTCAATTCCATGTATTATTATACCAATACTATTTTTAGAGGTGAGAAATTATGAATATCGATTTTTCTTTAATCATACAACTTATACTAGTTGCCTTAATCATGTACTTTATGTATATTCATATTGATACTAATAATAGTATGCGTTTCTTTAAACAAATATTTATCTATAACACCATTAGTTCGACTCAATATCTTGATTATAAAACTACACTATATCAAGAAGATATTGAATCGTATCATAAATATAAAATATGGATTTTCTTCGAGAAAACGAAACTAATATTCAACTAAATCAACCTAAAACCAAAAACTAGGAGGAATTTAATTGAATATTGTAATAAAGTTTTTATCTGATATATTAAACCAACTGTATTATGTAGTTAATGATTGGGGTATCACTATAATTCTAATTACACTACTTATTAAAATACTGTTAATACCACTAACTATCAAACAGAAAAAGGGCTTAGAACTTCAACAAAAATTATCTAAAGAAGTAGAAAGTATCAAGAAAAAATATAATAATGACAAAGCTAAAATGGAAAAAGAAATCAATAAAATCTCCAGCAAGTATTCTGGTAGTATGATAGGTTGTTTATTAACATTTGTACAACTTCCAATTATGATATCACTCTACAGAGCTGTTGCTAGTATACCTCTTGAGGTGACATCCACTGTTATCTTACCTTGGATAACAAATTTAAAAGCCCCTGATAATTATTATATTATACCAATAATATCCGTAATAATTCACTTAATGCCTAATATCATGTACTATCTTAATATATTCAAAGAATTAGAATTAACCAAACCAAATAAAGTCATGATTATAAGTACAATAATAATAAATGCTTTATTTATATCAAAAGCACCTGTTATAGTAGGGTTATATTGGATTGTATCAGGTTTATATACCTTTATAGAACAATTAATAACTAATATTATAATGCTGAGAAAAAAAGCTCAATATAAAGCTTCTCTACAAGAAAAATAAATTAGAATTGTTAATACACTAGAGTCCTATTAAGGGCTCTAATTTATTATCTAAAACCCCTACCTTAGATGCAGCTGAATTAGATTTAATTAAGTACAAACCTTCACGCATAGAATATTAGTGGAGGTGATAGTCTAATGGTAGATGGATACAAAGTAACTTCTTATATAACTAATTTATCCACGGGAGAAAGAGTTCCATATAATTCACTGACAAAAGAACAAAAAATTGAAGCTGAAAAAAAGATGATTCACCAAATGATAAATGCTATAGGATATAATGTTAAAAGCATGAAAATATAAAATCAATAAAGCTATGTACCTAGAATCTAACATTATTTAGACTCTAACTTGCTGTATCCTATAAGCAATTGTCACACTCTGTTTTAGTAGCTGCTTCATCTGCTGGAGTTGGGTCTTCTACTGGATCTAACAACAAGGTTTCATTGTTTTTGGTCTAGTACATAACTCCAGTGGTTGAAATACTTTGTTCTAACAAATCACCTTCAACAAATTCTAAGCAAAAATTTTGCTCGCAAGGGGTTAATTTGTATACATTTTAGTGTTACACAAAGACCTCTTTGTCACATTATTACCCATATTATAAAATATACATAATATTAAGCAATATTCTAAATAATACAATTTATTTTTAGTAAATTAGACAATAATTAATAATTATATTAAATTATTAAAATAGTTGAAAATATTAGTTTTATATGTTAATATATTAATGACAAGCTTGTTAATTATTTTATAAAAAATTAAAATATGAAATTAAAGGAGGATAATGATGAAGACATTTTTAAGAAATGGATTGATGAGTTTTTTAATAATGATTTTAGTTATGGGGTCATTCTCTACGGCTTATGCAGGAGAATTAACTAAAATTAACGCACCAACTAATAATAGTTTTGAGATTGAGATTAATAGACAAGACTTACAAAAAAATGGTTCCACAGAAGTAATTGTTATAAAAGAAAGTGACGGAACCCTAAAAGTAATAGACAACAATGATGTAGCTGCTAATAGCACAGCAGTTTATTGTACAGTTAAAGTAGCTGCATGGTTAAGTAGCTCTATTTTGGTAAATGTATCCGCTGAAGCATCAGCACCAATAAAGAAGGTTACAGGAAAAGTAAAAGTAACAAAGGCAAGTTGGTTAAATCCCACTCAATTAGATTTAATTAATGTATCCCTTTATAATCCTGCAGGTAGTACTTTTTTAGGTGATCAATATACTGCATGGGTTGGTAGCGAAGATGAGATAAAGCTAAAATTCTATGACGTATACGCAACTGACTTATATGGAAGAGTAGGAAGCTTAATATCATGGTCCTCAGGAACAATAAAAAGACCTTAAAAGTTAATATTTAATTTATTTTTTACAACTACTATAAAGTAAAGTCTTAACTTTGACTTTCTTTATAGTAGTTAAATTAAGGAAAGGAAAAGTGTGATACGTTATTTTGCACACTTTACAAGAAAAATGCTAAAACCAATACCGTTAAATAAAATACATAACCAAAGTGATTACAATAATGACATTTCTATAGATTTTAATTCGATTAAATCATTTGACATAGATTTTTTAGATAATTCTATAGAAAGCATAATAATAAATAATATAAATATTCAAATAGGGTTAGGTATGCTGTTTCCTTTTAAAGATTTGAGTAAAGATAACAATTTTAGGGAAAATATAGGATTTCTTGACAATAAGCCGATTGATCAACAAATAAAAGAGATTCAAAAAATTTTTTCTAACTTACTGTTGATTAAAGTAGATGGAAAACCATGTATAGTCCAAGTATCAAAGCCCGCAGATGAAATATTTCATATTTTTAAGAAGCTATCAAATGAAGGGAAATTAAATAAGTGGGTATCCTACTTCTTGTTACGGAAACCGAAAGATGATGTCACAGAGGTTTCTGGTTATGAGTACATTTTGGATAGTCAGTCTATTGACGTATCACCATATTATTACAAACTTAATGAAGATGAATTTTTCAAATATTTTAGATTTAATAATCGAAATATAATTAGCAATAGATGTATCCCAGTTAGTGGTTTTACTTTAGACGAAATTGATTCTGATCCATGTATCAAAGCATTTAGTAAAATTGTAAAAAAGCTATATGTTTATACTTCCGAGGGAGGAATATCTACAAAGTATGATAAATTTATAAAATGGGTTGAGAAGTGAGAATGTGATTAAAATTGTGGTTTTTAAAGTTTGTTAATATTATACATGTAATAGAGTCTAACATTAGTTAGACTCTAACTTGCTGTATCCTATAAGCAATTGTCACACTCTGTTTTAGTAGCTGCTTCATCTGCTGGAGTTGGGTCTTCTACTGGGTCATAACAACAAGGTTTAATTGTTTTTGGTCTAGTACATAACTCCAGTGGTTGAATACTTTGTTCTAACAAATCACCTTCAACAAATTCTAAGCAAGGATTTTGTTCGCAAGGGTTAATTGGTATACATTTTGGTGGTACACAAAGACCTGCATGTTTAAGTCTATACTGGATAAAGTAGATAGTTTTTAGATATAATGATAATCCAACAGCCATACATCCGTCGTCAAGGTCAAATTCTATAACTTTTGCTAATCCTTGGCAACCAATACCTTGGCGTAATTCATTATTTCTATCAGGTCCCTCAACAAATCCTAGATAATTTATACAAGGAATACATTCTTTACACTCTCCATAATACGAAAGCCCATATGGAGCATATAAATCAATTGTTATTGATGATGGATTCGTATCATCATCACAATGTGGAGAATCCTTATCTGGGAGATATAGTGCTTGGAAGCATTCTTCTGCTAATACTCTGCAATGTCTGTCTAATAATTTTGCTGCAAATCTGACTTTTAGTTTAGATAATGTAACTCTAACACAGTTAGGTCTTTTAGGTAAAGTTTCAACACATGAACCATCAATTTCACCAATACTAAAATCAATATCAATAACTTTTAATTCAATCGCTTTAGTACATGGATTTTCTTCGAGTAAACATTCTGGTATCTTTATTTCTCTACAAAGATTAATACCGCATTCGTCAAAAACTACTGGAGCAACACAAGTCAATAACTTAGGTTCACCTAATAGTCAAGGGAACACATATTAATCATTTCTATAATAGTTTATTTGAATTGTTTTTCTAACTACATCCACTTCTATCTTATCAATAAAAGAGCTGTACATTTTATTTCTAATATGAATCGGATATTCATTAGTAGTAAATACATTGTGTAATAAAATAGTATTTTCTTCATCAAAAGATATAATACTTATATTTTCTAATTCCTTAATGAGGTTTTTGCGTTCTTCACTTAATCTTGATTTATTTTCTTTGTACTCTTCAATAGAATCAACATCTTCAATGTAAGCTTTCTTAATCTTATCATACTTATTGTCTAATTTATTCAACTTACTCATAATGAATTTTCTTTGATTGTTCATATATATTTTCTTATGCTTTGTAATGACCAAAACATTATTAAAATCTTTAACCAATTTATCTTCCATCAGTTTTTCAATCAAACTAACTCTAATCATCTTTCTTTGGAAACATGCTCCTTCAGAACTTTTTCTGCATCTGAAATATGAATATCTTTTTTGATTATTTTTATATACCATACTTCCTTTACAATATGCACATTTTACTAATCCTGATAAATAATGACTATATTCATTAGAATGATTGATTTTCTTAGTTTTTTTCATCCGTTCAATCTTTTCTACGGCTTGATGGTATATATTATCATCAATAATCTTTTCGTGGTCACCATTAGAAATTATCCATTGTTCTTCTTTTTTTAGTGCACCATTTCTATTTTTCCTATTCCATCTCACAATGCCAATATAAAATGGATTCTCGAGAATATATTTTATGGATTTGCTTTGAAATAATCCATTATTTTTGGTACGATATCCCATATTATTTAGTGTATTAGCTATATTAACATAACACATGTTATCATCAACAAATTTATTATAGATTAACTGTACTATTTCTTTTTCATCATTGTCAACAACTACCTTTCCATTAACAAATTTATATCCCAAAGGAGGTCTTGTTTGCATTCCCCCTCTTTTTGCTTTTTCCTTCATACCTTTTTTAACTTCATCTGATAGATTAAGGGAATAATATTCCGCCATAGCTTCTAACATACTTTCAAGGATAATGGAAAATTTATCTTCCTCCAACTGTTCTGTTATACTGATAACTTTTATATTACAGTCTTTTTTTAAAAGTGATTTGTAAACCACACTATCTTCTCTGCTTCTAGCGAATCTATCAAATTTATGAACCAAAATTACATCAAATGGTTTTGGGGTTTCTTTTGCCTTCTTAATCATGGTCATGAAAGCTGGCCTTTTCTCAGCTTTTCTCCCTGAAATCCCTTCATCTATAAATATATTACACTCAGGTATATGTATATTGTTTTTTTTTGCATATTGCATAATTGCATTTTTCTGGGCACTTGGGCTATATTCTAGCTGTTCGGAAGTACTTACTCTTATATACGCTGCACCAATAACTTGTAATCACCTGCAATATATTCTTCTTATTATATTCTATTTTACTTTTTACTACTTTATTATTATATTCATTCAAACTATTAGGGCTGTCTGTTTATATACAGACAGCCCTTACAATCTATCTTTCCACTATTATGGCAGTTCCTTGACCTCCACCAATACATAATGTAGCCAAACCAGTTTTACTTTCACGTTTTATCATCTCATATATTAGAGTCACTAATATACGTGCTCCTGATGCACCTATAGGATGACCTAATGCGATTGCTCCTCCGTTAACATTCACTTTTTCTTTATCCAAACCTAAATCTTTTAAAACAGCTATGGATTGTGCAGCAAATGCTTCATTGGCTTCAATTAGATCAAGGTCATCAACTGTCATTGAAGCTTTTTTCAGAGCTTTTTTAGTAGCTGGTACTGGAGCATAGCCCATTATGCTTGGATTAAGTGCCGCTGATGCATAAGATTTTATAGTAACCAAAGGTTCTATACCTAATTCTTCTGCTTTTTCTTTAGCCATAACTATAAGCATAGCTCCACCATCATTGATTCCTGAAGCATTACCGGCTGTGACGGTACCTTCTTTATCAAATGCTGGTCTTAACTTTCCAAGTTTTTCTATGGTCATACCATGTTTTGGAAATTCATCTTTATTAAATATTACGGGATCACCCTTGCGTTGAGGTATTACTACTGGGACTATCTCATCTTGGAATCTATCTTCATTTTGAGCTTTCTCAGCTTTTAATTGACTGTTAAGAGAAAATTCATCTTGTTCTTCTCTTGTTATTCCCCATTGTTTCGCAATATTTTCAGCTGTGATTCCCATATGATATTTATTGAATATATCTGTTAATCCATCATTTATCATTGAATCAACAAGTTCACCATTTCCCATCCTATAGCCCCATCTAGCTTTTGGTATCAAATATGGTGCATTACTCATACTTTCAACACCACCTGCAAGAACTACATCTGCATCCCCAAGCATTATGAATTGTGCAGCCATACTCACAGTCCTAAGCGAAGAACCACAAACTTTATTGATTGTAATAGCAGGTGTAACTTCTGGTACATCCGCACCAATCGCAATCTGTCTAGCAGTATTTTGTCCAAGCCCTGCTGTTAAGACATTACCTATAAGAACCTCATCAATGAGCTCTGGTTTTATTCCTGCTCTTTCAATTGCGGCTTTTGCTGTAACCACCCCTAGTTCAACAGCTGAAAGTTTAGCTAAACTACCTCCGAATTTACCTATTGGCGTCCTTGCTGCACCTACAATCACTACTTCTCTCATAAATACCCAATCCTCTCCAAAAATAGTATTTTCTTATCATCTTCCTTTTTTATAATACGATACCACCAGTTACTTCAAGTACTGAACCTGTTACATAAGTTGCTTCATCAGAAGCTAGATATAGATAGGCATTGGCAACATCTTCTGGTAGACCTAATCTCTTGACAGGTGCTTTATCTCTCATCATGTTGAGTACTTTTTCAGGCATACTTTCTGTCATAGGTGTAAGAATAAAACCAGGCGCTACAGCATTAACACGCACACCTTTTTTACCTAACTCTTTTGCCCATGTTTTAGTCATTCCAATTACTCCCCATTTTGTAGCAGCATAATTAGTTTGACCGTAGTTTCCGTATAATCCAACAACTGATGTAGCATTTAGGATTACTCCCTTACCTTGCTCTACCATAACTTTTGCAGCAGCTTGACCACAGTTATAAACACCCTTAAGATTCACATCTATAACTTTATCAAAATTTTCTTCTGTCATCTTAAGCAAAGTACCATCTGCTGTTATTCCTGCATTATTAACTATGATATCCAATTTTCTATAGGCATCCAAAGTTTTTCTCACCATGGTATCAACCTGTTGTTTGTCAGTCACATCAACAGTTATACCAATAGCTTCGCCGCCATTTTCGATTATCTTATTAACTGTCTCTTCAACCTCACTTTCAAATAAAGACGCTATTACCACTTTTGCCCCTTCTTCAGCAAATCTAATTGCTGTTGCAGCTCCAATACCACGTCCTGCTCCTGTAATAATTGCAACTTTATCCTTTAACCTCACATATACTCCTCCTTTAATTTTATAAAATCAGCTTAACCTGTGAACAAATAATCCACTTCGTAGTTTTGGTTCAAACCATGTTGATTTTGGTGGCATTACTTCACCTGTATCAGCAACTTCCATCAAATCATCTATTGTAGTTGGATACATGGAAAAAGCAACTTTCATTCCTTCATCAACACGTCTCTCAAGTTCTTTAAGTCCTCTGATTCCACCTATAAAATCTATTCTTTTATCTGTCCTAGGGTCTTTGATATCAAGGATTGGTCCTAATAAATTATCTTGTAGAATGGCAACATCCAATCTATCAACAATGTTTTCCTTATTAGTAATCTCGTCTTTTGCAGTAATCTTATACCACTTATTATCTAGGTACATACCATATGTATGCTTATCTACAGGTCTATAACTACCTCCTGTATATTCTTCCACTAAGAAATTATCCTTAACTTTCTCTAAGAACTCTTCTTTTGTATAGCCATTCAAATCCTTAACTACTCTGTTATAATCCATTATGAATAAATCTTCATCTGGAAAGATAACTGATAGGAAGTAATTAAATTCTTCTTCTCCTGTGAAATCTGGATTCTCTTCTCTTCTTTTCAATCCTACTTTTACAGAAGAGGCAGAACGATGATGTCCATCGGCTATATATAAATATTCGGTGTTCTCAAATATTTTACTAATATTATCTATCATAAAATCCCCACTAATAACCCAAACAATATGTGTAATATCATCTTCACTTGTAAAATTGTATATAGGCTTGTTGAACTTAATATAATCATTAATAATCTTATTTAGTTCATCATTCTTCCTATATGTTAAAAATATTGGTGCTGTATTTGCATCACAGTAATCAAAATTATTGATCCTGTCAACTTCTTTAGCTGGTCTTGTGAATTCATGCTTCTTGATAACATTATTCATATAATCATCAATAGATGTACAGCCTACAAGTCCAGTTTGAACTCTTCCATCCATGATTTGTCTATAGATATAGTAACGTGGACTATCATCTTGAACTAGAATCCCATTTCCAATCATTTTGTCAAGATTTTTCCTAGCTGTTTCATATACAACCTTATCGTATTGATTTACATTATCATCCACATCTATTTCTGCACGAACTACATGTAGAAATGAATAATCATTACCAATTGACATTTCTTTTGCTTCTTCTCTATTCATCACATCATAAGGAAGAGAAGCTACTTTCTCTACTAAATCTTGACTAGGTCTAATACCCATAAAAGGTCTTACTACAGCCATATGCTAACCTCCAATCAATGTTTTGTTATACTAAAAGTATTCTTTGACTTTATCTATTATTTCTAAACCTATTCTAGCTTGAGCTTCTTTGGTAGATGCTCCTATATGAGGTGTCAATGAAACTTTTTCATGGGTAAACAATTTCTTATTCTTAGTAGGTTCTTCCTCAAATACATCAATAGCCGCTCCTGCTACTTTACCAGAATCCAAAGCTTTTATTAATGCTTCTTCATCTACAACGCCGCCTCTTGCACAGTTAACAATATAAACTCCGTCTTTCATCATATTGAATTCATTTTCACTAAGTACTGGTCCTACCTCTTTAATAAAAGGTATATGTAATGATATAAAATCAGAAGTCTTTATTAATTCTTCTTTTGTAACACAACTAAATTCATCATATCCATCTTTAGTTATAATATCTGTATAGATAACCTTCATTCCTAAAACACTAGCTCTCTTGGCTACCTCTATAGCTATTCTTCCAAACCCTATAAGCCCTAAAGTCTTTCCAGATAATTCTATGCCTTTATAAGCCTTCTTATACCACATTCCATCTCTCATTGTCACATTAGATATGTATAAAAATCTTGCCAAAGAAAACATATGAGCTATGGTTAGTTCCGCTACTGATGCACTACTAGCTTTTGGTGTATTTTCAACAGCTATACCTTTCTCTCTAGCATAAGAAACATCTATATTATCAAGTCCTACTCCAGCTCTGATGATTAGTTTAAGATTGCTTCCAGCAACTGCATCAATTACTTCTTTTCTAATCTTAGTAGCAGATCTAACAATAATTACGTCGTAATTACCTAATTCCCTCTTTAACTCTGGTACATCCAAATGCTCGATAACTAATTCATGCCCCATATTTGTTAGTTCTTTTGCAGCATTTCTATCCATACCATCAGCGACTAATATTTTAGCCATAATATAACCTCCAATAAATTTACTTTTTTACCTATAATCAATCTAAGATACCTTCATAACTCGCAATAATCTAAAGTTTCAATATATCTTCTATATTTTCAAGAAGTTCTTTTACTTCTCCCAAAGTAGTATCAGCCATATGTGCTATTCTAAATGTTTTTTCCTTTAACTTTCCATATCCATTAGAAATCATGAATCCTCTTTCACCTAGAGCTTTATTTAATTCTCCAACACTGATTTCTCTTGTGTTTTTAATATTGGTTAATGTATTAGATGCATATCTTTCATCAGGTAATAATTCAAAATATTCATTAGCCCAATTCCTAACGTATTTTGCCATTTCAATATGTCTATTAAACCTATTGTCCAGACCTTCTTCTAAGATTTTATCTAATTTATAATCTAACGCAAACATATGTGATAATGATGGTGTTGAAGGATATTGATGATCTTTTTTCTTGATAGTATCGTACAAGTTAACAAGATCAAGATAGAATCCTCTATGTTCAACCTGTCTAGCAGCCTCTATAGCTTTTTCGGAAGCAGTACAAATAGCAAGTCCTGGAGGTAAACCAAGAGCTTTTTGAGTAGAAGTTATACATACATCTATTCCACATTTATCCACTTCAATCTTAGCACCACCTGCCGAACTAACAGCATCTACTAAGAAAACTACATCAGGGTATTTTTTGACAACTTCACCAATCTCATCTACTGGATTCATAACACCAGTTGATGTCTCATTATGAGTAACTGTAACAACATCATATTTACCAGTTGCTAATACTTCATCAACAGATTCTTTAGTTGTTGGGGTACCCCACTCAACTTCGTATAAATCAGCTGGAACATTATTTCCTATAGCCATTTCATACCATCTTTTACCAAATGCACCAACTGCAAATACAGCTGCCCTTTTTCTAGTACAAGAACGAATTGCTGATTCCATTAATCCACTACCAGATGTAGTTGATAGAATAATTTGATTTTCAGTGTAGAAAAGTTTCATAAGTTTTTCACTAATGTCTCTCTGAAGCTTAGAAGCCTCTTTAGTTCTGTGCCCAATCATAGGTGTAGCCATCATCTTAAGCACATCATCTTTAACCTCTACAGGTCCTGGAATAAATAATTTTTTATGCATATTACAGCCTCCTTACATTAAAATTAAAATTAAAATACCACTTTTTACTTACATGAAGTTACTATTCATATAAATATATAAGTGATACATAGAGATATAATATAATACTATTTTTATATATTTACAATATCTCTCCAAATTAAGAATATCATAAATAATCCATACTACAACTAAATCGAAATTATATTTCTCAAAATAAAGAATTAATTATCTTTTTTTTACATTATTAAGTAATCAAAACACATTTATTAAAATTATAAGCAATATCCCACTTTATTTAAGGCAAAAAAATGTGTGCCCATATAACTATTAGGTTCTCCTAATGGTGGGCATACACATGCATCATTTTCAGGGTCAACTGGTTTTTCCGGGTTACATACTGGACAATTCCCTTCTACAGGTCGACGCATAAATTTTCCATCACCTTTATGGAAACATATTTTGCAATCAGACACTTTACTTCCTCCTCTAAAAATTAATTTCAATATATTTTATGTATAAATCTAGAGTAGTGTTACAAGGTATCAGCTTATAATTATATTTTGTCTTATAAATTATATAGAGATATTCTTTTTTTATGGAGACATGGTTGTTAAAAATTATTTTCAAGCATTAATCATAATAGACTAGAATAATATATTAATAAATAAGTTATTGAGTCCTAATGTAAAGGGGAAATGAATATGCCATATCTACTATCGAAAAATAATGCTTCAAACTTACTCATAGACAAAACTGGAGAAAGCATATACTATAGACGTTATCCAATAAAATATAACCAAAGAGCTGTTGTTATTGCAAAAAGCACCAACAACGAATACTCCGCTTCTCTTGATGAATTTAACAATATCCATGTAATATATAAGAACTCCAGTAACAGCTTAATACATTTATATGAAAAAAATAATAAATTTGAATTCGTAAACCTATTGGATGACTTTGATAATAGCTATCAAATAAGTAATATAAGATACTTATATCATAAGAATAATTATTTATTCTACTGTGCTTACAATCCTTATGAAAGAACTAGTGATTTAATTTTTCATGTATTTAAACAGAATGAAAAAACTGAGCCTCAATCACTATTTTCTGTCCCTAATCTTTCCTCACCATATGAATGTTTTATAAGCAATGATATCATCTATCTTTTATGCCATGTGCTTAATGATAATGGGAGTTATGAGCTTAATCTATATAAATACAACATTCAATCAACTAATTGGGAAGAATTTGAAACAATAACAGATTCAGTAAGCCCTTTTATGGATTATAGTCTATGCTTGTGTGATAATAAAGTTTGTGTTACATATGTAGAGAGAGGCTCAACCAATACAATATATTTCATCAAAAAAGAGGATAAATGGTCCGACCCAATAAAAGTATATTCTACTACTGAAACAATATCACCAATTATCTTTATCTATAATAATATTGTATGGATCAATTTCAAAGAAACCAATAAGCTAATGTATTCATTATCATGTAATAACGGCGCTACATTTACCGAACCCAAATTATGTTCAGCTCAAAATCCAGAAGCTAGACATTTCTATTTTTATGGCTATAACAACAATAGTCTTTCAGGAAACAAATTTTATGGTTATATCTATAATTACCCTATATTAGCTGTACTGAGTCAAGTTGATACAGATAATATACTCCTTAGCAGTCAAACTAACCTTGAGATAAAATCAATTATCGGTAATTTCACTTCTAATGAAATGTATAATATTGCAGCATTGAAAAATGAACTGGAAGAACAAAAAGAAGTTCAGCAGAATATAACCAAACAATATGATAATCTAGCTAAAATGGCTAAAGAATTGCAAACTCAAGCTAAAATGTGGAAATCAAAAACTACTCAGGCTGAACAAGAAATCAAAAAGCTCAAAAAGAAATTACGTAAAGCTTACATAGCTAGTGAGAATAAACAAACTAAAACTACAGCGATTGATAATGTAAAAAAAGAACAGGTAAAAGAAGAGCATGCAAAAGAAACTCCCGACCAAAATATAGATATAAAAATTCCCGAGCTTATTAAGCAAATCAAAGAAATCGAAAATAAGACTAAAAATTCTGCTAAAAATATAATAGCTGAAGATAAGATAGAGACACTAATCAATGAGAATGTAGATAATAAATCTAATACTAATTCTAATATTCTCAATGAATGATTGTAAAAAACTTCGCACCTGCTATTCTACTATTTAAGTAAATATAGGTGCGAAGTAAATTTTACTTGTTGATATTTAATGATGCGTTGTAATCGTCTACTATTCTACCAACAGTCTTAACTCTTTCAATATCACCAGTTGATGAAATTTCATCTGATATACCAAGAATTAATTTATCCTTGAATAATCTAATAAGTTCTTCAGTCTGCTTAATCAATTCTTCTTCATGGTATATTTCGTCAAATAGTACCGCAGCTATACCATCTACCAGATAGATATCATCACCTAATGCTTCTTTTACTTCTTCTAAAGTAACATCTCCTTGTGGTTTAGGCGTTATTGCTTCGATTCCATCTAATCCACATGTTTTGGCAAATGGTAAAAGGGCTTTTGTATCCCCATCCCAATGAGAATATACAAACTTACCACCTTCATGCAGCTGTTTACATCTTTCTAAATATGATGGCTGAACATATTTTTCAAAGTAATATGGTGGTAATGTTCCGCAATGCAGGTTATCTCCAAAATTAATTATATTGATAGGAGATTTATTGATACATTGAATCATTCTACTATGATTTTCGTCTAATGCTTTAAAATATCTCTCAATTTCTGCCTCGTAGTCCATTAATGCATATACAGCTTTTTCTACCCCCATAATATCAATATATAGATTCTGTACATTGACCCTTGGCATAAATATTGTTGGAGCACCTAAATCTCCCCACTCTTTCTCGGTCTTTTGGAAATAATCTTCATTCCATCCCCAATCACCATTTTCAGCTATATATGTAAAGACTTTTATATCTTCTTTGTTTTCAGCCCACCATTTTTTAGTTATTGCGTGAGGACTGGAAGGCGTCTTTTCTGTTACTAATGTCACTTTACCTACTGGAGTATCTATGACATGTTCAGTTCTTATTTCACTCAATTTGTTTTCATATCTTTTTATACCTGGTCCATCAATAGGATAAAAACTTTCATTATACTCATAAACCCTAGCTGAACAACCAAGTTCTCTATAAATTTCTGGCTTTGTTTTTCCTTCATATGGCTCTGGTAATTTTTCACCAGCGAATTGTTTATCTGTTAACCAGCATTGAATCCTTGGCTGCCAGATAATTTCACCATTAGCTCTCCCAAATGCTACATCTTCATGTAATTTGGCTAAATTTCTATTTTTGTGGTCTGTGATTCTTCCCTTCATAATATCCTCCTATAAGTTATAGAATTAACTATTGTTTTAACTGATATTATTTTAACTTAAAGTGGATATTTTTTCTCATTACATATTGACAATTATTATGGTATATTGATATTATTATATAAAATTAACTGAGGTGTTTTATTGATGCATGACCATTTATTATTAAAAGATTTTCTGAAAGATGATGAAAAATACTATGTTGCCAAGTCATTATTCAGTTCTAATATCAAAAGTAATTTACATTCCCATGATTTTTATGAAATGTTTTTTGTAGAAAAAGGTACATTCATTCATTATATCAATAATGAAAAATATTATTTACCTGTTCAATCCATACAATTTATCTATCCTGATGACACACATTGTTTTTCAGCAAAAAAAGATAAAGAAACCACAATAACCAATTTAGCATTTTATTTTTCAGAACTGGATGATAAGTGCAAATCATTTTTTAATAGAATCAAAGAAGAGAATTCTAATAAAGGTATACCTAGTGTCTATGCCTTGGACTACCAATGGAACAGTATTTTCAGTAAACTAGGTAAAATTAAACAAATGCCAATGGAAGTACAAGAATATTATTTTCAAAGTATTATTTACGATTATATATTTATATACAATACCAATAAATTAAATGCTTTGAACAACGAAATTATACCTGGATGGCTCCAGTCTGCCAAAGAAGAAATGAAAAAACAGGATAATTTTGTGATAGGATTAAAAAGATTCATTGAAATTTCAGGTAAATCCCATGAGCATCTTTCTAGACAAATGAAAAAATACTATAATCAGACACCAGCTCAATGGATAAATCAGTTAAGATTAGAAAAAATGAAAATATTACTTTTAACCACCAAAATGGATATACTAGATATAGTATATGATGTTGGTTTTCATAATGTTTCTTATTGTTATTCTTTGTTTAAGAAAAAAAATTTATTGACACCAAAAGAATTCAGAGAAGGTAATAGACGAATTTTTAATACTTGAGACACCTGTTGAAAAAAAATTGCATACCTTTGTTACTTTAATTATGAAATATTATTATACATTATTTCAGAAAAGAAGTAGGATTGATTCCTACTTCTTTTGACAACAATATAGTTTGTATCAAAAACATGATTGATGACTTATTTATATCTATTATCTATTACCTTACGAATTTTTCCAGTTCTAAAGTTACGTTTGATAGTCTCAGGTTCCAACAATTCAAGATATGTATGTCCTATCAAATTTTTACTACTGTATTTTCCTAGAGCTTTCACCTGTTTTTTAATTGAATTCATAACATTAGAGACAAATTCTTCATTACACTCCATATTTTGTATAGTTTCTATACGAATACATATCTTTACTAATTGTCCTTCATCTTTATCTATTTCAACTTGATAGAATGGTGATAGATAATCATTCTTTTTAATAACTTGATCTATGTCATATAAATATAAATCCGTATCATTAAACCTGATAACATCATCATTTCTTGATAGGAGTCTGATTTTTGGAGACTTGTTACCACAACTGCACACTCCTTCTACATACTCAATATTATCACCTAATTTATACTTAATTATAGGATGTAGTTTTCTTTCTAAGTCTGTTATTAAAATATTGTTATCATCATCTTTTTCTACATAACACCAATCTTCAAAAACATGATATTCACTTGGTTTACAATATGGACACTGGTAACCTATTGGTCCAGTTTCAACTGCTGCATAACCAAAAGACTTGATAACACTGCACTTGAATATTTTTTTTAGATACTTTTCTCCTGATTCTGCCATATGATTACCACTATAGTATATTTTTTCAAAAGTAATGTCTTCCTTTAATTCCTCTGCTTTTTGAGCTAGTAGTATTAATGTACCAGGTATCCCCATAATTGCATTAGGTTTTAGTTTTTTTATAATATTAATACTGTCTTCTTGACACTGATTAGCTGTTAATGACAATATTCTACATCCTGTTTTTTCAAGCCCCTTATTAGTAGCTATAAAAGCCGTCCATAAACTACCAGCTTTTAGATAATTGACTACAAAATCATCCTTGGTTATACCGGTATTTTTGAATCCAATACCAAATACTTCTTTGGACTTGGAAAATTCTTCAGCACTATACCATACAAGCTTTTCTTTACCTGAAGAACCTCCTGATGAAAAAACGTAACTATTTTCATTTTCATCTGTAAGCATATTAGGAGTTTGACTAATAAGTGCTTCACTAGTAAGTACAGGTAATTCCCTAAAGTCTTCTAAAGATTTTACAGGTATCTCTATATCTTTATATAATTCTTTATAGTATGTTGACTTCAATGCTTGTTTTAAGATAGCATTGATTTTTGATAATATAATTGATTCTTTTTTATTCTTATTGCAGTTAGATAAACCAATGCTTGAATATGGTAGATCTTCAAACCCTATTTGTCTAATAAGGCAAGATGTGATGTTAACTCCATCATGTAAAGATGATTCTTCTGAAGAAATACTCATATTTCCTGGTGAACAAAAACGATATACCCCCAAACTGGAAAAATCATCAATTATCTGTTGGTAATCATCATTATTAGCCGCGACACCTATAGTGGACATATAATATTGCAATCCATTTATATTTCCCTCTAAAATATCTTTATAGCCTTTTATGATATTAATATATATTGTTCGAAATAATGGTGAGTCCTGTATATCCTTTGAATGATTGATTATTATAGTGTGATGACCTCTCTTGCCTTCAATTACTTTTGCTTTTTCTTCATATTCCTCATACCTATAGAGTGAACGTGTTCTTCTAATCTCCATTTTTTCATCAATAGTCAAATACTTATTTTCATATGTAACTCCTAAGATTTCAAGTGAATCATTAAGTAATTGAATGAATTTTTGAGTATTTTCATCTTCTTCTATAAATATATTCTGACAGCTTGTACAAGCGTTCTGCTCCCACATTATTATATCTTTTGCAAAACCCATTGCAATCTCTTCTAATCTTTCATCTGATAATCCCTTGGTAACTAGACCAAAGCTAAGTTTTGGACCAAAAGCTACAACATTAACTTTATGGGATGTACCATTTTTGTAGTTCAAAACTGCTTCTCTGCCACCGAACAGTAAGATGATATCACAGTGTTGTTTCATATAATCTTCAATATATGATTGATTAATCCTATCCCAATATATTATTGATATATAAGGTATCATTATATTATTCTTATCTGCTTCCTTCAATGCTTCAAAAAATATATACGCAAAATCAGGACTCTTTTTTGATACTTTCACTATATTGATGTTTTTTGTTACAATTCCATAGATTAAAGAATCAATAGCTCCTAAGAAAATATTTCCAGCAGCTATATGGCATACACAACCTACAGGTAAAGCATAGGTAATATTATTACCTATATCACAAGGATAATCTATAGAATGATAATCTTTTAACACATCTAATCTCTTTGAAAGACTATCTATACTTAATACCTCTTGCAACATAGAAATGCCTAATCTAACCATACTAGGGGAATAACCTAGAAGCTCAGGTAATATTTCCATTGATCTATTATAATATTTCTTATTTCTATCATTCATTAATTTACCAGTTTGTTCTAATACATACAATATGTCATCTATCGGAGTCTTCCAAAATTCATTTTTCATAATCTGTAACTTTTCATCATTGAAATTGGTTTCTATCAACTTCTCATCTAATGATTCATTTATATCTTTTCCCCATATAATATTTTTTATCATGATACACTATTCCTTTCTTTCAAAATTGTGTTTATATCCTAATCTAACTTTATTTTGAATTCTTAAGTATCTCTAGTGCTGCAATGGCACAGCCTTTGTGTTTTTTCTTTCCTCCACGACGAATACTCTTGATATAAGTACCTTCTCTATTGCATGGACAATTTTCCCCTAATGTCACTATATCTGTTGAGAGAAGAGATAAATTAGGTTGGGCAATGTTATAAGGTGTAAGTAAATGGAGCATACCTTCCTCTCCTATAGGAACTGGTTCTAGCGTCAATGGATCACATACTCTTACACGACTATATTGTGGAATATGATAATGTCCAAATTCACAAGAACAATATGGAATCCCATGCTCTGCTAACCCATATGTATCCCCTATATGGCTAGGCTTCAATCCTATATTTTTCTCCATGTAACTTCCAAATTCTTTTAATGACATTGATTTTCCAAGATGATTTTTCCATCCTCCACCAGCTAATATAAAACTTCTTTCATCAATTTTTACAGGTCTATGTATTTTTTTAATGGTTTCCACCATCTTGTACATATATGCTGGAAAACCTAATAATCTCACAGGTCCTTCCCCACTTCGTTCAATAAATAATTTAGCCCATTTTTCATCATCGAATATATACTGTTTTCGTTCTTCATCCCATTCAATCATCCAATGGACTGATTTTTGTGGAGCCAAATCAAGCATTTGTTTATCACTCCAACTAGTACCAATATCAGTTGCTTTAGTTATATCATAAGAAAGCACAAAATACTCAACTGGTATCTCAGAACTGTATCCTATGGCATTAAAGACTGATGAAGCTATCTTATTTAGACGAGATAGAGAATCTTTGTCAAAAAACGACTTGGTCTTTTGTCCTTTTGTTCCCGAACTGGTTAAGGTTAATTCTATCTCCTCTTCACACAAACTGCATAAGTTATGATATTTCATCAAATCCACAAAAATAGGGGGTATATCATATAAATCTTCAATTGCATTTATAGCTAAAGCTCCATTTCTATAATCCAACATATGCTTCAGATAAGGATGTTTTGTTAATTGAAATTCATAATTTTCTTTCATTGCATTCACAAAAATTTGGTCATATTCTTTATTGAACTTAAAAGGTTTTAATCTACTTACTTCATCAATATATTTGAATGTACGCATAATCATTCTCCTCCAATTCAAATCACTTTAGGATATCTG
Organism: Vallitalea maricola; assembly: GCF_036985595.1. Lineage (NCBI taxonomy): Bacteria > Bacillati > Bacillota > Clostridia > Lachnospirales > Vallitaleaceae > Vallitalea > Vallitalea maricola. The sequence goes on from NZ_BTPU01000016.1 coordinate 19,683, forward strand.
TGTTTTTTATTTTCATTAGCTAAGGTAATATGTTTTTTACTTTCTAGTATATGCTGAAAAATCTTATTGCCAATAGATGAATTAATTTTTATGCTATCAGGATGAATTTCTTTTACTTTCTGTAGTATCAATCTATTATTTTTCTTTCCTGGCATTATTCCAGCAAAAAAGAAATTTCTCCTTGTAAATTCCTCATAAAACTTATGTACTAATGAATCTTCAAGTCTTATATACAAATAGATGCTTGATATATAATCATTATCATATTGGGTAATCACCTTATCCAATTCTTCCAATAAGTCCTTTCCCAATCTATTAATATCTATATAGCATATTGAGGCATCTGTATAAGTTATGTTGATCTCACTCTTTTCCCATATTGACTCTTCAGACTCAGGCATAGGTTTCACATTTATTCTAAGATTAGTATATATGAGATTAAGGACTTTTTGCAGGGAACTCGGTATATATAATTTTAAATAATCAGGTTTATCATAGAAAAGGTATGTTACTTTTAATGATTCACGTACAGTTTTTTCTATTATACCTTTAAATCTCATAGGCTCCATACATGATATTAGAAATGCACAATCTTTAAATCCTAGTTTTGAAGCTACTTTCTGTGAATATATGTGACTAGTTATGGACATAACATATATGGCTTCTAAGCCTAATTGCTTCCCATATTGTACTACCTGTTCTGACAAATCATATAATATATTTTGTCTTCTATACTCTTTTTTAACAAATGCAGCAGACATCTCACCTTGTGGACCATCAATTTTTAATCCTACATGAGCTATAACTTCTTCTTTGTCACCTATCGCTACAAAAGATATTAGTCTCTTACTTTTATTGAGTATTTCCATATTTTTTCGGTCATACATATTTTTATGTACATATGTATCACCATATATCTGATATATTAGATTACATAATTCTGGAATTTCATTTGGTTTAATCAACCTTATATAGTAACCCATAATTATCCCCTCCTAATTGATACTTTGGTATAAAAATTATTATGAATGCAGCTAATACAGATAATATTCCTTCATAAAAAACTACTGTGGATACACTGACAATATTGGTTAATGCACCATTAATAATATAAGTTATAGGTATAATGCTGAAGCACATTGTAGTAAGAATTGCGAAAAAACGTCCTTTTAAATAATCTGGTACAATTTTTTGAAAAAAACCATACGCTGTAGCATTTACATGGGCTAATGTACAACCTGTTATAAATAAACATAAAGCAATTATATATCTATTAGTTGATAACCCTATTAAACTCATAGATATTCCCATAGTAAGAACACTGATAAAAATCTTTTTGTACATCTTCTCATTAATATCATTTCTGAAACTAAGCAATAATGTAATTATTACTGAACCCAATGCAATTGCCCCTTCTAATATCGCAAGCCAGTTTGACTGTTCATTTATGACAAACTTTACAATAAGGGGTATAAATATTGCAATTGGAGATACAAAAAAGTTAAAAATGAGAAAAAAAATAATAAGTGCAAATAAAGGTTTAATACTTATAATATATTTAAACCCTTGTCCAAATTCTTGTCTAAAATTTTTAGCCATAGTATTCTTCTTAACACTAAGATTAGTATGTATAAAAAGAATAATAAATAAAGATACGATGAAGGACAAAGCATTAAATATAAAAGCTCCTTTGATTCCTACAGCATAGATGACTACTCCCCCAAGGAAAGCCCCTAGTAGATTCGATACTTGCAAAACCATAGAATCAAGAGCTACAGCCTGAGAAATACTTTCTTCATCGGTGAGGATTTCAATTGATGCATTAGTTGCCGATTCAAATAATGGCGTAAATGTAGCTATTAAAAAACTTAGAATAAATAAAGACCATATGGTATAATTATCATTACACACAAGGAATGCTAAAATTGCCATAAAAAAAGCTCGTACTATATCAGCCAAAACAAGACATGTTTTTCGATTAATACAATCAGCAATAGTTCCCATGAATGGTCCAAAAATAACTACTGGTATAATATTAGCAGCCATTACTATACTCAGATGCAATGCAGAATTAGAATTATCCATTGATAATACTAACCATGAAAGAGAAAGCAAGAAAAATTTATCCCCTATAGAGGATATGAGTCTAGCAATAAATAATTTTCTGAAATCTGAGAATAAAATTAAAGGATGTTTTTTTATATTTTCTCTCATATCTAATACCTCCTGTCATTATATGACATCAGATATAATAACACAATAATTCCAAATATTTTGTAGAAATTTGTCTTGTAAATGATTATAGTCTTAAATTTTAATTATTAAAATGTAATTCTATTGTATAACATATTTTATTAAGTGTAATATCAATTTAGCTTATTATTAATAAGTTAAATTTTTTATCGAATTTAAAAACTAATTTGCAAAGGGCGGTATAGTAGACGACATTTTCTTACAAAACTATAGAAAAACTATTATTAAAAGGTCAAGTAAAAGCAGATTTGTAACTACTATTACTTGACCCTTGTATTATTTTATAATTTTGAATTTGATTTGATGAATTCTACTAATTCATCTATTTGAGTGTATGCTAAACAAGTAACTGTATCTGCTCCGCCATAATATATAGCGATTCTTCCTGTTTCACTATCAGTTAATGCTGCACATGGGAATACTACATTAGGAACATCCCCTACACACTCATATAACTCTCTTGGAGCTAATAAATAAGGCTCAGTTCTAGCAATTACTTTCCAAGGTTTTTCTAAATCAAGTAATGCTGCTCCGAAATGATATACATAGCCATTACAAGAAGTCAGTACTCCATGATATATTAGTAACCATCCTTCACTAGTTTCAATAGGTACTGGTCCTGCTCCAATTTTAGTACTTTGCCACCAACCTCTAGGTGCCATTACATGTCTATGTCTACCCCAGAATTCCAAGTCATTACTTTCACTATAGAATATATCTCCAAAAGGAGTATGTCCAGTATCACTTGGACGACTTAACATTGCAAAATTACCATCTATTTTTTTAGGAAAAAGAACTCCATTCCTATTAAAAGGTAAAAATGCATTTTCTAACTGATGAAATTCTTTGAAGTCATAAGTATATGCTATACCTATAGTTGGTCCGTGGAATCCATTACACCATGTTACATAGTATCTATCTTCTATCCATACCACTCTAGGATCGTAAGCATATTCAAATTCTTTTACTTGTTCAATATCGCAGTTAAATTTTATAGGTTCTTCGTTGATATCCCAATTAACTCCGTCTTTACTGAATCCTGCATGAATTCTCATTTCTCTTCTTTTATCATCACATCTAAAAACACCTGCAAAACCATCTTCAAATGGAACAACAGCACTATTAAAGATACTATTTGATGTTGGTAGATGATCTCTTTTTATTATTGGGTTCATATTAGAACGCCAAATCACTTCTTTACAATCAGCTGGTTTTTCTTCCCATGGAATGTTTTTTAATGGTTCACCAATAATCTTATATTTTCCCATTGATGTCTATCTCCTTTATTCTAATATAATTTTATCTTTTATAATCAAAGATGTAAGCATAATCAGACCGCTTATACCTGCACAAAGTATAATCGGTACATGAAATAAACCAATAAGAACAATTATCATGAGTGCTAAGCAAGTAAATGTTGTAAATAAATACTTATTACCTAAAACAAATGCTACCTTAAATAAAAGGTTAACTGGTTTATCATACATTGCCAATAAAGAAAATATATATATGCTTATAATCAATATTTCAATTAGCACCAACAATTGGACTGCAAAAAGAAACATTGTCATATATGTATTTCCAATTATACTTTGAAAAAAGGTGATATTATTGATATTAACATATATTATCGAAAATATTGATATAAGAGCAATCCAGACTATAGTAGATTTCTTGAAGTTTTTCTTAAAACCATAAAAGAACTCTTTAAAATTACAATTACCCTTATCTTCAGCTCTTCTCAACATAACATAGAATAGAGCTGTCGTGGATGCTCCACCTGTAATGCCTAATCCTAATATGGTGAACACTATCCATAGCAAATTCATATAAAATAAATCAATAATGGTTGTTCCTATTCTATAAAGCAAACTATCTATAGAAAATAATTTTCCCAATTCCAAGCACCTCTTTTCAAAGTATATTATTAGTATAAAAGGGGCTTTCAGCCCCTTTTAGTATTGAATTTATATCAATTCTTACTTATTTGCACGCCACTCATCATATTGTTTTTGAAGTTCTTCAATTACTTTATCTATTCCTGCTGCTTTTAATTTTTCTATAGCTTTTGGAACATATTCAGTAGGATCAACTACTCCTAAATAAATAGATGAATTTACTTCTTCTGCTACATTAGTAACAGCTGACATTGTAGTCTTAACTGATGATAAATCAGGAGTGAATCCTAATGATGGAGCATTGATACATGAGTTGTTAAATTCTTCGAATTTTTCCCATTTATCATCTGGAGTACCTTCTAATGAATATGTGTTGAATAAGTTACCGATAGAAAATCCTGGGAATGCATATGATTTTTTACCTTGCTCAGTCTTACTGATATGTTTATCATCAACTTTATTATAATGAGTTCCTTCAATACCATAATCAATTAAATTAACTACATACTCATCAGTATATAATAGATTCAAGAATTCCATTGCTTTTTCTGGATATTCAGATGTTACTGAAATACCTTGCATAGCACCACGAGTTGAACTATTATTTGCATAAGGCTCATGTACAGGCATAATTGCTATCTCTGACATACTGAAATCTCCATCATGCCATATCAATTCTGCATATGGTTGATAATGTGCTTTTGCAATAAAATAGTTTCCTGATTTATTATAATCTCCAACTGTATTAATTGCTGCATCTGGATGAATGAATCCTTTTTCATAATATCTGTGAATTGTCTTGAATATTTCCATTGCTTCTTCAGTTTCATATGTGTTAACAATCTTTGAATCATCATCAAATTTTATACCAAATGGTAAGTTAGCTCCTAAGAAATCATCTATATTAGGAATATATGGAGCACTTTGCTTGTCAAGTGTTAATGGTATTACATCTGGTTCATTATCTTTAATGATTTGTAAATATGGCTCTAAACTTTCTAAAGTAGTAATTTTACTAGTATCTATATCATATTTATCAGCTAGATCTTTATTGATAATCCACATTGCCTGCCATCCTAATTCTTTATTAGTAGGCAATCCATAGATTTTACCATCAATAGTTGCACCTTCTAAGAATAATGGATGTAGATTATCTCTAATACCTGTTCCATACTCGTTGATTAAATCATCAAGTGGAAGTAATGCACCCTTAGATACATTTGAAGCAAAGTCATTAGCCCAAGAACATGAAAACATTATGTCAAAGTTTTCTCCTGAAGCAATCTTAACTTGCATTTTTTGATTGTATTCAGCCCAGTCAAACATCTTGATGTCAACTGTAGCATTAATTTTTTCAAGTAAATATTTATTTAATTCTTCTTCAACAAGAGTTTCATCCTTTTGAGGTGTTCCAATTGTATACCAAGTCAGATTGACTGGCTTTTCTTTCTCTTTGTCTGAACCTGAATTAGTAGTATCTGCCTGATCTTTATCATCTTTCTTTTCTCCACACCCTACTAACATTGTTGATAAAGCAAGCATTAATGCTAAAACTAAAATTAAACTTTTTTTAAACATTATATTTCCTCCCTTTGAATTGAAATTTAATTCTATATTAAATTGCTGATAATAGCAAATAATACACTTATATTAACCTTTTACTGAACCTACCGTAAGTCCTTGTATAAAATACTTTTGGAAGAAAGGATATGCACAAGCTATTGGAATTGTTGATATAACAACAATTGCCATTCTCAATGTTTCAGAAGGTAGCTTGTTGATTTCTTGTTTACTCATACCCATTTCATTAGCGTTTTGAATAAGGAACTGCATTTGTTTTTCAATCTTCATCAATAAGTATTGAATAGGAGTTACTTTAGCAGAATCAATATATAATAATGCATTAAACCAATCATTCCAATATCCTAAAGTTGTAAATAAAGCAATCGTTGCAACAGAAGGTAATGATATAGGTAGTATTATCTTAAAGAATGTTCTAAATTCACCTGCACCATCAATTTGTGATGCTTCAATTATGGAATCTGGTACACTAGTTCTAAAGAATGTTCTCATAACTATAACATAAAAAGCATTTAGCGTTAATGGTAAGACAAGGGCCCATATAGTATTTTGAAGTTTAACTACCCTTGTTACAACTAGATAAGTTGGAACAAGTCCACCACTGAAAAGCATAGTAAAGAATGCCATGTAATTGAAGAAATTCTTATATCTAAAACACTTCCTAGATAATGCATAAGCATAGAACGCTGTAACTGTAACACTAATAATAGTACCAACTACTGTTATAAATACTGATACACCAAAAGATTTTATAATTTGTGTACCTGTCTTAAATATATATTCATAAGCAGCAAAATCAAATTTTGCTGGAAATAAAGAATATCCATTAACTCTTAGAACTGCTTCATCTGTCATAGATGACATTATAACTGTTATGAATGGCACAATACACATTAGTGAAAACAAACCAAAAAATATTGTTATAATTATATCTGATTTTCTAGAAATATCATGGAAACTTCTTTTTCTTTTATTTTTAGCCATTTTCTTCACCTCCACTAGAATATTGCGTTTTCTTTATCTACTTTTCTAACAATACCATTTGTAACCATAATCAATATGAATCCTACAAATGATTGAAATAGACCTGCTGCCGTACTCATACCTACATCACCAGACTTTATCAAACCTCTATATACATAGGTATCAATTACATTAGTTACAGGGAATAAAGGTCCTGATTCTTTTGGTACATTATAGAAAAGACCGAAATCAGCACTAAAGATTCTTCCAATAGCTAATATTGTCAGTGTAATGATCATTGGTTTTAAATGTGGTAAAGTAATATGTTTGATCTGCTGCCATTTTGTAGCTCCATCCAACATTGCAGATTCATAATATGCCTTATCTATACCACAAATTGCAGCTAAATAAAAGACTATACTATACCCAAGATTTTTCCAGTTATTAATAAATACTAATAGTAAAGGCCATTTTCCAGGCTCAGAATACCAAGATATCTTGTCCATACCTAAAGACACCAAGATATTATTAACTATTCCTTTATCCAAACTTAAAAAGGTATATACAAAATATGAAACAATTACCCAAGATAAGAAATATGGAAAAAACATGCTTGTCTGATATATTTTACTTAATTTTTTTCTAGTCATTTCATTAAGCATGATTGCAAATGCTACAGAAAGAATCGTCCCCGTAAGTATAAATACAGCATTATAACATATAGTATTTCTAACTATTATAAATGCATCACTGGAACTGAATAGAAACTTAAAATTATCAAAGCCGACCCAATCACTTTTTAATAAACTGTTAATGAAACCACCAGGAAAATATCTAAAATCTTTAAATGCAATAACAACTCCAAACATCGGCAAATATTTAAATACAATCAACCATATTGCCCCTGGTAAAATCATTAATAATAAAGCAAAATTTCTTTTGATGTTGCTCGTCATTCTAAAAGTAGTCTTGTTGTTAGTTAAAGCTTTCACTACCTTTATCACCTACCTGTCTTTATTTATCGCTAACGTATGTATATTATATAAGCTATCTTTAATATTCTCTAGTTTAAATTGTTTAGTTTTACTATAAAAATATCACTTTCTTAGTTATTATTATATATTTTACTATATCCACATATAAAATTATTTGGTTTTATAGCAAAAAGTTATCCGTTCATCAATATTAATCACTGTTTATATGCATAATACTCTTTGATTTGCAGATGTTATAGATATTACACAAATATTAGTTTTCACTACTATTTTTTTACTGCAACTATCACAAAACAACTATAAATTATTTATATTTACTAGATTTTTTTTATATACTTTTTTCTTAATTAGTTATATCTTACATTATTGATGGACTAAAAAGTAATTTCATATTATAATATAAACATACTCAACTAGAAATATTTATTTAAGATTGGATGTGTTTCAAAATTGATAAGATGGATATCAAGTATTAAAAACCAGCTTTTCAAAAAAATCATAACTTTTTACTCACTTATAGCAATAATTTTTCTTACATGTTTATCTTGTTTATCTATATATATAATTAATGATAATAAAACAAAAGAAATTAAGAATGCTAATTCAAGATTGATAGATGAAACCTATTATACTCTAACATCAAAATATAATACTTCTCAGAATATATTAAACAATCTTTATGTGAATAAATCTTATGCTGACTCTGTTTTAGCATTTTTAGAAATTGGTTATCCTGATTTTTATACTTATTCTTTGAATAGTTACTTCAAAAATAATATATCTCATTTCGCCAGACTGAATGCTTATCTGGAAATTTCATTATTACAAGACCGGGATATTGACAGCATAATGCTATATAGTATAAAAAGCGAATTCCTATATACATTTAATGATAATACGGAATCAAAATATTATAATAGTGATACAGAACTATTCAAGAGTTATAAGGAAGAATTAAGTATGTACCCCCTGACAGAAAAAGCAATATTTAAGACAAACTATTCTACTGATAGTGCTGAGGCTAGTACTTTCAGCTATATATTAACGATTCAGAATCCTATTTCATTAAGACCTGTAGGAAAAATAATAATTAATTATAACAGCAAGAATATTCATAATAGTATATTCAATAACTCAAACAGCATCAATCCTGGACATGTCAAAATACTCACTAGCAATAATAATGTAGTATTTGATTCAACTAATGAGTATAACCAAAACATTGATCCAAATATAATTAAATATTCGAACCATAATTATCGTTTAGTTGATTCTACCTATGTAAAATCAATTCAGAATACAGATGCGGATATAGTTATTCTAGGTGTCATACCAAAAAGAATCATTCAAAATTATGTAAGACCTACTATTTTGTTAATTTTATTGGTTACAATAGTATGTATAGTAGCTATTATCGGTTTATCTATTTTATTTACTGCATCATATTCCAATCGTTTGCATAACATAACATCAGCAATAAAAAAAGTACGTAATGGTGATTTATCCGTACGTATCAAGACAAGAAATAAAAAAGATGAATTAACAGCTATTTCCAATAATTTTAATAGTATGTGCGACGATCTAAATGATTATATTGAAAAAGTATACGTTTATCAGGTTAAACAGAAAAGTGCTGAATTAAAATCTCTGCAAGCCCAAATAAATCCTCACTTTTTATATAATACATTAGAATCTATTAGAATGAGGGCCGCCGTCAGCGGTGCAAAAGATGTATGCGAAATGATATATATCTTAGCTACATTTTTCAGAAATTCATTAAAAACCGAAACTATAACTACTATTGAAAAAGAACTTGAACACAGCCAATTATATTTAAAATTATTTCAAATCAGATATAACAATAAATTAACTGTAAACCTTAATGTTAATGAATCCATGTTATCTTACAGCATAGTTAAACTATCATTGCAACCTATAGTAGAGAATTATATTGTTCATGGAATAAATTTAGACGCATCAAATAATAGTATTACCATTAATAGTTATTTTGAAGATAATGATATCTATATTGAAATAGAAGATAATGGATGTGGGATAGAAGAAAGTACTTTAAATAATATTAAGTTAGCTCTTGAGAATAAAGTAAAACCTACTAGTATAGGAATATATAATGTTCATGAAAGATTACGGATAGTATATGGTGATTCTTATGGACTAAAAATATCCTCACAAAAAAATGTTGGAACTAAGGTGACAATTCATATACCTGCAAAGAAGAAGGGAGATTTATAAAATGTATAATGTTTTATTAGTTGATGATGAACCTTTCATTGTTGACGGACTTGAAGTATTAATAGATTGGGCTAAGTTAAATTTAATAGTTGTTGGTAAAGCTTATAATGGAAGAGATGCTCTTGATTTCATGAAATTTACTCATGTTGATATTCTGATAACTGACATAAAAATGCCTAAAATGCAAGGTCTAGAACTTATATCAGAAGCAAAAATCCTTAATCCTAATTGTAAATGTTTAATACTAAGTGGATACAATGACTTTGAATACGTTAAGGAAGGTATCAAGCTAGGAATAGAAAACTATCTAACAAAGCCGGTTAATACCGAAGAGTTGACTGCTACTCTGGAAGAGACAGTTAAAAGTCTTGATCTGGCAACATCTAAGGTTATTTTTACACCTGATAATAGTGAATGGCATATATTAAGAGGTAATATCTTATCTAGATGGGTAAATGATTCTATCACTTCAGAAGAACTTCAAAATAGATCAGATATGCTGCAAATCATTACAGATAGTTCCTGCTATAGTGTGGCAATAATTAATATTACATTAGACAGCAGTGTAAACTCTCAAGTATCCAAGATTTATAACATTTGTTATAATTATATAAAATCCGATGGTAAAATAATGTCCTTTGAAGATATGTATGGTAATTTTGTTTTGATATTCACCCATGAACAATATGATGATAGAGATTCTTATATCCTCAATATACTAGATAAAATATATGATAATATAACTTCTCTTAATGTAAAAGTACATATAACTCTAGGACCAACAGTTATATCTTATAAAGAGCTTTCTAAAAGTTATAAAACAGCAAGAAAACTTTTCGAGTACTTTCTGATATACCCAAATAAAAAGGTTATATGTAATGACTTACTAGATGATAGTAAAATAAAAGTAGAAAATCTAATATCTATAGACCATAATTTTATAGCATCTTCATTGGTATCTAAGAACAAAGAAGAATTATTTAACTATATAGACAAACTATTTGATGAAATTATCAATATACCTGGAATAACTCCAGAACATCTGAAAATGATTGTTGTAAAAATCTTATTAACATTATATAAATCTATGAGCAGTCAATTTGTTCTATTTCAAAATGAAATTATAAATCATCAATCAAACTTACTATCTACTATACACAACATACATGACTTAAAAATACTTAAAGAAACTTTAAAAGATTTATTCACCTATATAATAGATAAACTAAATGAGAAAGAAACCTCAACTAGTCCAGTAGTATATCAGGTATTAAAATATATTCATAAAAATTACAGCAAAGAGCTTTCTTTAAAAACTCTAAGTTTCCAGTTCAATATTAATACAACTTACTTGGGACAGTTATTCAAAAAAGAAACTGGTGTGTCATTTCCTAATTACTTGAATAATTATAGAATCGACAGAGCTAAGGAATATCTGCTGGAAAGTAATCTAAAAACAGCTCAGATTGCTAAAAAAGTTGGTTATATGGATCCTAATTATTTTTATAGAATATTCAAGAAATATACTGGTGTCTCTCCTACCGATTACAAATCATTAAAATAACTATCATCAAAAAAAGGGAACTGTTTTAAAAACAGCTCCTTTTTTTGAATCAACTATTTCAATATTAATTTGAATGTTTTAATTTCATATGGTTTAATTTCAAACTGGAATTCTCCATTTGCGGTTTCTATATTGTTTAATACTTTTCTTTCTTCTAAATCACACTCTACAACTTCTTTCAGTTCTTTAAAGAATGTAAGCTTAGCATTAGTTCTTCTATTATAGCATTCATGTACACGAATTATAATATCATCACTATATTCTCCTTGCTTAACTACTTCAGCTATAACATTTTCACTATCAATATTTACAAAAGATAGTTCCTTAGGCATTGTTCCCTGATTTGAACCAACTATACTAGTGTGTACTGGTACGTTGACTTCATATGCTTTCTTAACAGTGCCTCCATCTTTCCAATCACCAACGTGAGGATATAATGAATACTTGAAGTTATGAACTTCTCTATCAGCATCTTCATTAGGTACAGTTGCTGATTTTAATAATGTCAATCTAATATTACCATCTTTTATATCATGACCATACTTACAATCATTCAATAAACTTATACCATAATTATCTTCTGACAAGTCAGCCCACTTATGACCACACACCTCAAATTTTGCAGTATCCCAGCTTGTATTCCAATGTGTAGGTCTTTCAACATTACCAAACTGAATATCATAAGTAGCTTTATCTGTATGGATATCTACAGGGAATGCTGCTTTTACAAGTATATGTTTTTCTTTCCAATCGATAGTAGTATCAAAATCAATTCTTGGAACGTTATGATATATAGTCATTAATTGAGTTATAGTTGAATCCAAGAAATTCTTTTTAATCTCTAAAGTTGCTTTTAGTGAAGTTTTCTCTACCACTTCTATACTCTCTACATCATCTATTTCCCACATTTTTTCTTGATAATAGATATTAATATCCCATGCATCCCAGTTATGAGGTTTATCTTCAAATGCTTGAAGAACATTACCTCTTTCACCTTCCTTTAATACCTGTCTGTTAACTCTCTTATCCAATAGTGAAATAATATGTCCCTTGTCATCTAATCTAATATCATAGAACTCATTTTCTAAATGAGCTTTATCAGCTATCAATTCATTAGAAGATTCATTTGCTTCTTTTCTAATACTGAATGTTTTATAACCTTTAGCTGGTACATTTGCATAGAAAGAAATAGTACCATTATTATAAGCAGTTAAAAGTTTTTCATCGCCATCATATACACATATCTCTTCTGGGTATTCAAAATCGATTATTTCTGCTCTATCAAATGATAATGGATTAAATACTACAACTGATTCTTCATCAATATCAATATTTTTAGTGATAGCATCTATAGAAATATCTTTTATTTCATTACCCTTAGCTATTATCTCTTCATATTGTTCTTTTGAATCATCATATACTTTTTTGATTGATGAACCTGGTATAATATCATGGAATTGATTAAGGCATATAGTTTCCCAACCATTATATATATCTTCTTTTGGATAAGGTACTCCATCAACCAAATTAGCCATAGATGATAACCACTCAATACCTTCATATAAAAATTCAGATTTTCTATTGTAACGTTTATTTCTTGCCATACTAGTCAATGTTCCTCTATGGTATTCAAAATATAATTCTCCTACCCAGCGAGGTAATTTGTTATTGTCTGAAACATTTTCATCTAGTGTCTCAAAGAAATCTGTTGCTGTAGTTAACTTGACAGCAGGACAACCTTTTACACCTTTTTCAAGACGCTTTGATATCTCTAACATATCTTTAGTTGGTCCACCACCACCATCGCCGAAACCATAGCTTATTAATACTTCATCGCTTAAATCTTTTTGTTGATATCTTTCCCAAGCTCCTTTAACAGATTTTGGATCAATATAACCATTATAAGTTGTAAAGAATCTTTCTGGAAGATCATCAAAATTAGCTGTAGTAATGAAATGTGTCAATATCTTAGTACCGTCAAGACCTTCCCATTCAAAAGTATCATAAGGTAATTTATTGTATTCATTCCAGCTAATCTTTGTTGTCATAAAATAGTCTACAGAAGATTTTTTCAATATCTGTGGTAAAGCTGCACTATAACCGAACACATCTGGCAACCATAGAATTTTATTCTCCACACCAAATTCATTTCTAAAGAACTGCTTACCATAAACAACTTGACGAACTAGAGATTCACCTGAGCTTAGGTTACAGTCAGCTTCAACCCACATAGCACCTTCAGGTTCCCAACGTCCTTCTTTAATACGCTCTTTAATTTGTTCATATAAATCAGGTCTATCTTCTTTTAAGAATTTATATAATTGTGGCTGACTAGACATGAATATATAATCATCATAATGATTCATAAGTTCTAAAACTGTTGAAAAACTTCTTTGAACTTTTAGTCTAGTTTGATCTAGATCCCATAGCCACGCTACGTCAATGTGTGTATGTCCAACACATTTTACAACTACACTCTTATCTCCACAGAATTCATGATAATATTTGTCTTCAAGATAATCCAATGCTTCATTTATACTTGTATAGAATTCTTTATTATATGGTTTTCTTAAGTCAATTTTGTTAACTGCATTAGTTAAAAACTTTATTGTATCTATTCTATCTTTGTTTTCCTTAGGAAGTAATTTTATCACTTCTAGAGGTACATATATATCATAGTATAATTTTTCTACAGTATCATCAAATATACTAACAACATTTCTACATTCTGATAAGCTATCAATTGTTCCACTATATGCTTGAAGATCAACAACAAATTTTTCACCTGCAACAGCCTTATTAGTTAAAACTATTTCAGTATGATTAATATCAAGTCCCTGTACTAATTTACCATTAACAAAGATAATGAATTGTGGGTTATTAGCATCCCATTCACCTTCTTTACCTGTAAGTACCTGAAAAACTAATTTCTTGTTTGCATATTCTTCTGTTACTTCAAATTCTCCTCTAAACCAAGCATATTTATCTTTGCCGCCCCATCTGTCATCTTTATTAAATGTTTCCCAAGGCTTAGTAGATTCATCTGCTTCACTTCTTTCTTTATAGAAGCCTTCTTTCATCTGAATATTTTCAAGGGTATGTTTTTTCACATATCTCAATTCCTTGAGTTCTTCTAACAACTTACCTATTCTTTCAATTTCAAAAAACATATTGTGACCTCCTTATAATAGTTAATTTATATTTTAAATTAATTAATATTTACAAAATCAAAGAGCAATTATCATACAAAGGAATACCATTCATCCAACCAAGGCTCGTTTCCATATTTTAATTGTATTTGATTCTTTAAATCAGTTATTATGCTTTCAGCCAATACATATTGACTATATTCATCAAGTTCTTTATCTACCTGTAATGGAATACTGTTATTTATAATATTCTTACCTAATTCCTTGATTTTATTTTCATTTCTATTGCCAAATTCAGTTTGCTTCAAATAGTAAAACAGCCATTTATCGTGGGGATAAGTTTTCTCATCTATCAAGTAGCTTAGTTGACATATCAGCCTAATTATTTTTGAACAATGAAGAATTACAGATAACTCATCACCTCTTTTTAATGGATGCCTTAACCAATCTAGAGTTAATTGTAAGCTTAAATATTTTTCCTTTATATCAGTTATCATATCTTGAAATACATAATTATTATATTCCTCTACTATTCCACTGAATCTATTTAACTCATCATGGAGTATAATTATATTAGTGTATTCCCATATCTGTGGATAATTCTTCTCCTTAAAATATCCTATCAGATCATCATATGACTCAAGATTGTAATGTCCAATCCATTCAGGCAATGGTAAAAAGATTCCATCTTCTCTTGATATTAATCCTTCGTCATAATAATCCTTCACTATTCTATCTAATATATTCTTGTCACAGAAAAACACCAAGTCTATATCAGAATACTGATCAGAATTACCTCTAGCAGTACTTCCTTTGAGAACAAGTGCTAATTCATACCAATACTTACTTAGAATATGATGTTTTGATAACTCATTACAATAGTATTTCGCTTTTTCAAGAAGTTCACTACTTCTATAATTCAAAATACATCCCCCCTAGTGAAAAAAATATTCTCCAATATAAGAAAGACACTTATATATGCCTTTATTATATTTGGAGAATGCTATCAATAAAATATTTATATTAGACTATTATTTAATATTTTCGGACATTTTGAAATTGGGTCATAAGATATTCTTAAGTCAATCCCACAAGTATATTGATACCCACTATTATACTGACTATAGAACAAACTGTAGTCAATATTATAATAGCCGCTGCCAATTGACTATCATTATCCATAGCATCAGACATTGCAAAACTACTAATTGCTGTAGGTGAAGCAAAAGCAATCAATATTATACCTAAGCTGTCACCTCTAAAACCTAAATAATAAGCTATTGTAAGCATTATTATAGGATTTACAATAATCTTTAGGAAAGTAACAATCAAAGCATAATTGAAGTTATCTTTAACCTTATCCCAAGAAAAGAATGCACCTATACAAATCAATGATAAAGGTAATGTTAATTGTCCAGTATATTCAATTGTGTTATGTATAAATGTGGGTATTTGTAAACGTAATGAAGCAAATATTAATCCAATAAATATAGAAATAATCAATGGATTTTTAGCTAGATTAATTAATGTCATCTGGACATTATTCTGAGATTCTTCTTTGGGCATAAAAATAGTAAGAGCTATAACAGCCATGATATTGTAAATTGGTACTAAAAAAGCTGTTAATAAAGCAGCTTTTGCCAAAGCTACTTCTCCAAATAAATTCAATATTAATGAATATCCTATTATAACAAAATTAGTTCTTACTATGCCTTGTACAAAAGGTCCTCGTGCTCTGAAATCACGTACAATCTTTCCTGCTAATAGAATTGAAAGCAAAAAAAGAATTATATTGGTAATTGATAAAAATAATATTAAATTAACTATTTCGGAACTGAATAATTCTTCTGTATTGACTCCGCTGACACTTTGAAATATCATACATGGCAGACTTACTTTAAATACAATTTTAGTAGCTTTTTTTACAAATTCATCATTTATCAATTTTAATCTTTTTAATATATAACCTATCAATATCACTAAAAAAATAGGTAGTACACCATTAATGGTAAATATTATGTTATCCAATTTATTTCTCCTTACAACTAAAATCCAATCAGAAATTTATTATATTAATCCTAAATATTCCAGGAGGATACCCTTCTTCTCTTTTAAAAAACTGGCTGAAATAATACTCACTGGAAAAACCTAATTGTTCTGAGATTTCTTTTACAAGTAAGTCAGTATTCTTAAGTAAATCTTTAGCCTTTTTCAGTTTTATTTTGTTAATATATTGTTTAGTAGATAAATCTGTTTTCTTTTTTATTATTCTATTTATCTGTTTTTCACTTAGATACATATAATCAGCTATATCCTTAGCGCTGACTTTATTACCAATGTTGTCAAATATATACTGGGTTATTTGAGTAAATCGATAATCATCTTTTTTATGTTTTACTGGAACTTCATAATTATACTCTTTATTCCTACTTATCACTTGAACTGATGATATCATAATCAAGAGAATATAAAGTTGTATTTGATTATAGTAACCTATCTTCTCATAATATGCACAAGATAGCACTTTTTCAAATAAATTAATGATACCGTTATAGTCATTATAGGCTTTACACTTATTATCATTAAGGAATTTGTATATTATTAAATCTTCAATGTTATTTTCATTATTTAATGAAACATGACAATTCATACAGTATTCTACATATTTGTTACCATCAACGTTGGTCTGTTCATGGTACTCACCAGGTTTAGTTATATAAAATTCACCTTTACCTATTTTAAATTCATATGTGTCCATTTTTACTATTGACATCCCATCTGCAACAAAATGAAATTCATAAGCAGAATGAGTATGCCTAGCAATATTCCATTGACCTTCAACAGTCATAACTCTAAACCAAAACATTTCAATGTCAAAAGAACCCTTAGAAAACTTCAAGTTTAATTGAGATAATTTTTTTGATGCTTTGGCAATATCGAATTTCATGATATAACCTCCTAGTTTCTACATTAATATAAAGTAAATAACTCAACTTTCCCACTTCAATATATTATACAGGTAAGCTAATTATATTTCCTTGCTTCTAACAATATTATTAGCTATTGGTCTAAATTTCTTATCTCTCCATTTGTCTTCATTTGATCTAATAATCAAATATGAAATTGCTAAGAGAGCAAAACCACATATAACAGCTATTATCTCTACATTCTGCAAATGAAATGCATAAGATATTAAGTAACCTACTCCTAAACCAACAAATAAAAATATTAGTGGTACAGTATACATGATTAATACAGCTTTTAGAAAATTACTTTGTTCTAAGGAAATTTCTACTTCGTCTCCTTCTTTTGCATTACATATATTTTCAGCTTCAATAATCATATCTTTTGTCTCAAAACCTGCTGTACACGCTCTACACTTAGCACATGCTTCTCTTCTTTCAAGCTTTACTGTTACGTATTTTCCTGTTTCTTTTATAACAATGCCTGTTTCTGCCATAATTTCACCTCTCTAAATATTATCTGATATATATAGCAAAAAATAAAAATCCATTTACTTTATAGTATCAAAATGTTTACTATAAGTCTATGGATTTTTTTGTATTGCATATATTATTTATTTTTCATATATTATATTTCAGTTGAAACTTCTTTTAATGCTAATATATTTTCTAATGGTACATCACTTTGCAATGCCTCATGACTTGGAGATACAACAAATCCATCCCCAAATATCTTCTTAAGTCTTTTTACTTCATTAATGATATCATCTGGCGAAGCATTAGGTAATAAATCTTGAGTATCTACACCACCTACAAAAATTATATCGTCCTTATACTTAGCTAACTCTTCTGCTGACATGCCTTTCGCTTTTGCTTGAAGTGGGTGTAAAGCATCCATTCCTGTACTAATCAAATCTGGTATTACCTTATATATGGAACCACATGAATGAAGCATTACCTTTAGATCATATTCTTTTCCTAGGCTAACTAATTTCTTAAAAGAAGGAAGAACAAATGTCCTGAACATATCCGGACTTATCAATAAGTCTAATTGACTTCCAAAATCATTGCCGAAAAAGAAACCAAAAAGTATGTCTTTACCTTTACATGCTTCAAATATTCTTTTATTTGCCTCCAAGTAAAAATTAACTATTCTATCTGTTACTGCTTCAACTACTTCTGGCTCTGTATACATTTTTATAAAATAATTTTCCATTCCAAAGAAGTCACATACTAAATGAAAAAACGGTGACCACATACCACCAAATACTGCTAAACCTTTTTCATTAGCTCTTGTAATAATCTTAATATATTCATCTACATCAAGATATTTTGGATCCGGCCAAGGAATCTTATCTACATCTTCCAACTTGATATCAGCATATTTTCCGCCTTCACTTAATGTTTCTCTATGACCTATAACTGCTTCAAACATTCCTTCTCCACTAGGATGTTTCCATGCCATCCCTGCTGGAAGCCACACAAAATCATCATTGAATTTCTCACTCAACAAGATTTGATCACCTGTAGGTATTCCAAAATATTCACAAACCGTTTTCTCAGTTTCTATAGTTGGATTACCCTTCCAAAATGGATTTCTATCAGTCTTCTCTCTATTAAAAGTTGCCCTTATACGCTCTTTCCCTGTCATTTTAATCCTCCTAATAATATATCTATTATAAGTAGTATAGATTATAAAAATACTCTTTCATATAGGTAAAACTAATGTAATGTTAAACAAAATTCAGATTGGATTGATTATATCTATTGACTTATATTTTTAAACAATCTATACTTTTTCTATGGTAATAAAAAAGAGGTGAATAACTTGGATAAAATGATAAGCCATACAAAGATACTTAATCAAGTATTCGGAAGTGTTAAACCAAATTTTATCAATGGCGGTTATACTGTATGTAATCATTTATGGTTTAGTAATAATTATTTATTTGAGTATGATAGTATAGGAATAGTATTAGACGGAAGTATATGGTTAAAATACGATGATATAGATTTTGTTGTAGACAAAGGTGAATTATATTATTTTCCAGGAAATACAATACAGTCTTTTAAGATTCATAACTGTAAAAAGGCAATCAAGTATTGGTGTCACTTCACTGCTCAAATTGGAGAAAACTCTTTATTTGATATGGTCGAATATCCCACTAAGATCAAATGTAAAGATGTACATAAAGTTATTAACATCTTTAAAGAAATGCTCAAAACATACCATAACGAATATATAGGAAATTCTTTTTATTATAATTCCAAATTATAT
Organism: Vallitalea maricola; assembly: GCF_036985595.1. Lineage (NCBI taxonomy): Bacteria > Bacillati > Bacillota > Clostridia > Lachnospirales > Vallitaleaceae > Vallitalea > Vallitalea maricola. Next base: position 39,580 of record NZ_BTPU01000016.1, read on the forward strand.
GAACTTATACATGAATATATATATACAGCTGGAAACCAGATAACTTTAAAGAAAAATCAACTATCTCAAGATATGTATACCATTAACGAATATATTGAAAAACATATCAGCAAGAACATAACAGTAAAAGAATTAGCTGATCTGGCAGGTTTTAGCACCAATTATTTTATTGAGATATTCAAGAAATATTTTAACTTGACTCCCCTTCAATATATAATCAATAAAAAAATAGTTCTGGCAAAATCATTATTAACCTGCACAAATATGTCAATAAAAGAAATAAGTATACATCTAGGTTTTTCTAGTCAAAATTATTTTTCAGAAATATTCAAAGCACAGACTAACTTTTCCCCATCCATTTATAGAAAATTGCAGATATAAAAAGAAAGGTGCTGTCACATTCTATGGTAACCCATAATGTTACCATAAATGTAAGACAGCACTTTAAAAATAT
>NZ_BTPU01000017.1:0-62876 GCF_036985595.1 Vallitalea maricola
ATGGTAAAATATTATTTATAAGTAATATGTAAAAAGATAATTAGTTTAATAACGTCTAAAAAAGGACAAAATATATACTAGAATGATTGTCAGAAAGAGTGAGGAACAATGAAAAGTACGTATTACACAAGAAAATTAAAAGAATCTAGGAAAGAGCAGGGGTTGTGCATTGATTGCAGTAAACCACATAGTACAGGATATCTAAGATGTCAAGAATGTTTGGACAAACAAGCAGAGTATGCAAGAAAAAAAAGAAAGAAAGTAAATTCCTAGACTAAAAGGCAGTGTATGTAATTATTTATGTACAGTGCCTTTTTTTAGTATGAAAAAATATACAATTAATGCTATGGTATAAACGGAATTTCTTATAACGTTCACTTTCTCTTTTTCATAAGCATATAATGAATTAAGTACTATAAAACACTTAAGAAGAAGAATTAAGAAAGTGAGGTGAAAAAATGGCTAATTATAAAATTATTTGGAAAGGAAATGACAATACTAATAAGTCTACTAGGAGAGGACATGCCCCTAAAATAATTGTTAATCACATAACAGAAGGGTCAGCAAAATCTACTATAAATTGGTTTACTAGTTCCGGTAATACAGTATCATCAGCACATTTTCTTGTTACTAAATCAGGAGAGATATATCAATTTGTTAAGATCGAAGATAATGCATGGGCTAATGGAATTAGTTCACAAAACAGAAAATATTCTACTGCTTCTATTGTGAAAGAGATGGGAGTTAATCCTAATTGGTATTCAGTTTCTATAGAACATGAAGGAATACATAGGATGACACAAGGAAAATTGACAGATAAACAGCTGGCGGCAACCATTTGGTTACATCAATATATAATAGATTATGTTAAAAGAAAATGGAATGTTGATATACCTTTAGATAGAAAACATATACTCGGGCATTATGAAATTGACCCAAGAAGGAAACCAAATTGTCCAGGAGAAAAATACCCTTTTGATCAAATTATACAAGCATTGAATAATAAAAATACCTTAACTGATATTAAGGGGCATTGGGCAGAACAATATATAAATGAGGTTGTTTTACAAGGTATAATGTCTGGGTATCCAAATGGAGAGTTTAAACCTGATGAAAAAGTATCTAGAGGGGAACTAGCAACAGTTATAGCTAGATTACTTAAAAAGGAGGTGTAGTAGATGAAAAAAGAAATTCTACGAAGGTTAACAAATACCAAAGTAATTATTAGTATAGCTAGTACAATTGTTATGATACTTGTTGCGGCAGGTGTAAAAGTTCCTAATGAAAATGTGATGATTATTGTTGAAGGACTATGCACAATAGGGATTATACTAGGGGTACTTAATGATAAAGGAATGGAGACAGAAAAGTGGGACGACAAGGAATAATTATTGATAAATATTATATGGACATACTATAAAACTAATTATAATATATTGAACTTGAATTTATTAAGTTCAATATATTATTTTTTCATTCGTGGAGATTTTGTTACAGAAGCAACCAAAAAAACTGCTACAGCTATAGCACATGCCAGTTCAATAGCCTGTATACCATAGTATGTAGACATATCATAATCTTGAATAACAATATTATAGATTGCCTTATATAATATTGCTCCTGGAACCAAAGGGATGATACCTGCAATTAAATATACTGTAACTGGTGTTTTTCTTATTTTAGATAATATATGGGCTATAATACTAATAGTTAAAGCTCCAAGGAATGTTGAAAAAATAATGGAGTCTATATTTATTGTCAATAAATAAACAAGCCAACCTATAGCTCCGTTAATACCACAATAAAGTAATTGATTCTTTGAGATATTAAAAATTATTGAGAAAAACAAAGTTGCAAAAAAAGCTGCTATTACTTGAATAATCATATTGCTATACCTCCAGATAACAAATAATATAGTTTCAGAACTACTCCTACACCAGTTGCAATGGATGCTGCTACAATTAGAGCTTCAACACCTCTCGATATACCAGATAATAAATTACCTTCAATAGTATCTCTAATTGCATTGGTAAAAGCAACACCTGGAACCAAAGGCATGATGGAACCAATAATTATTAAGTCAAAATTTGTTCCTAGAGGAATAAATTTAGTAAATAAAATAGCAATCAGTGCAATTAAACAACCACCAACTATATCATAAAAGAATTTATATATATTCAACTTCTTGAATAATATATCTATAATAGCTAAGTTGGCACCGATAAAGGAAGATACAATAAAATCCTTAAGATTTCCACTGAAAACTGTTGTAAAAAAACCAGCTGCCAAACCAGTAGCTATGATTGTGAGCATATTTGAATAAGCTGGTTTTGATTTAACTTCAAGTAATTTTTCATAAGCTTCTTCTATAGTAAGTTGATTGGTACAATATTTTCTGGAAATATCGTTAGTAAGTTCTACTTTGGATAGATGGATAGTTCGTTTATTAACCCTTTTTACATATGTAATCATTTCAATTGTTGGATCGTCTAGAGTGGCAAATATTCCTGTCGGCGTAACAAAGGATTCAATAACCTGAAAATTAGTTGTTTTCAATATTCTATTTATAGTATCTTCAACTCTATAAGTTTCAGCACCATTTCTTAACATGATCTCTCCTGAAAGAATAGCTGATTTGAAAATTAGTTTATAGTTCATATGATCACCTTATAATTATTCCTTTATAATAAAAATTAGCTTATTTTTTGATATTTTATATACAATCCAGCTGTTAATCTAATCAAATACATTGTACACTATACTTAAGCGGGTATCAATTCAATATTCAAAATTATAATAAATAATATCTTTAATAGGAATTAACAATATTTAGTAAATCTTTTATAATGATAATTTAAATAAAATTAGTATTTTTTTTAACATAAATAGGATATACTTATTTTATCTTAGAATAAGTGTTTATATGTATCTTTTTTATATTACTATATTAATTACACTATTTACAAATGGTAAAAAAGCACTAATTGAATAGGCAAATATAACTAATTGACTTGCTTTTGTTTGTTATGTAAAATTCAAAAGACGTAACTTTATAATTGCAGAGAGGAAAGTGTATACATTGAAGGATAATAATGTTCAGAGAAGTCAATGGGGAAGTAAAATAGGTTTTATACTAGCAGCTGGAGGATCAGCTGTTGGTTTAGGAAATATATGGAGGTTTCCATATCTAGCTGGAGAAAATGGTGGAGGAGCTTTTGTACTTATTTATTTAATAACTGTAGCAATAATAGGGTTCACATTAATGCTTGCAGAATTTACTATTGGAAGATACTCTCAGAGTAATGCAGTTGGAGCTTTTAAAAATATTGATAAAAGATTTGGTTTTATAGGATTCATTGGTGTTATAGTTGCATTTTTGATTATGGGTTTTTATATGATTGTTGGTGGATGGTCATTAGCATATATTTTTAAGGCTATTACAGGAACAATTAGTTCAACAGACCCTAACTTTTTATCTAATTCATTTAATGAGTTGGTAGTTAATGACTTTCAACCAATTTTTTGGGGAGGCATATATATAATTCTTAATATTGTCATAGTTTCATCAGGTATAAATAAAGGAATTGAAAAGGCTAGTAAAATCCTTATGCCTGCATTATTTGTAATTATGATAATACTAACTTTTAAAAGTTTATCACTTGAAGGAGCTATGGCGGGTGTTGAATTTTTTATTAAGCCTAACTTTAGCGAGATAACACCAAAAGTAATACTTAACGCAGCGGGACAAGCATTTTTCTCTTTGAGCCTAGGTATGGCATGTATGGTTACTTACGGAAGTTACTTAAATAAAAGTGAAAATTTGGTTAAGAATGCAATAATAGTTCCATTGCTAGATACATCAGTAGCCATTATGGCTGGATTTGTTATTCTTCCAGCAGTTTTTGCATTTGGTTTTACACCAGAAGAAGGACCAAGTCTTGCATTTGTTACTATTCCAGCAGTATTCACTACAATGGGAACTAACCTTGGAATTATATTCTCAACATTATTCTTTATATTATTGACTATAGCTGCTATTACTTCGTCTATATCCCTATTAGAAATACCAGTTGCTTACTTAATAGAACAACGAAAATGGACCAGAAGAAAAGCCGTTATTATAACTAGCATAATTGTATTTGTAATGTGTATATTTTCGTCATTATCAAAAGGCAGCTTAAGCCATGTAATGATTGGTGGTAAAAGCATATTCGATCTATATGGTTTTCTAACTTCCAATATATTACAACCATTCGGTGGATTGATGATATGCTTATTTGTCGGTTGGATATTAGGTAAGAAAAAAGCATTGAATGAAGCTACTAACGAAGGTACTGTCAAATTTAGATTAGCTAACTTTTGGATCTTTTTATTGAAGTATATCATACCTGTACTAATTTTCCTTATATTCTTATCAGGGCTAGGTGTTTTCAATATTTAGATATTTTCTGATTACTATTAATGAATGTTAAGTTAGGTATTTCATAAATTCATAAAAAAAGGAAATAAATCAAATATACTAAATGCGTATTCCAATATAGATTAACTTATGCTATAATGATTTCATTGATTTACTAAGTAAAAATGGAGGTATGTAGATGTATACATTTGATGAAATTAAAAGCGTTGATCCAGAATTAGCTAGTGCACTGGACAAGGAAATAAACAGGCAAAGGGATAACATTGAACTTATAGCTTCAGAGAATTTTGTATCAAAAGCAGTATTAGCAGCAATGGGAAGCCAGTTAACTAATAAATATGCAGAAGGTTACCCAGGTAAAAGATATTATGGCGGTTGTGAATGCGTAGATATAGCGGAAGATCTAGCAAGAGACAGAGTAAAAGAATTATTTGGTGCAGAACATGCTAATGTTCAACCTCATTCTGGTGCTAATGCTAACTTAGCTGTTTATTTTGCAGTACTTAATCCTGGTGATACTATTATGGGTATGAATTTATCACATGGGGGACACTTAACACACGGAAGTCCAGTTAATATTTCAGGTAAACAATATAAAATCGTACCATATGGTGTAAACAAAGAGGGTTATATCGATTACGATGAACTAATGAAAATTGCAAAAGAAAGTAAACCAAAACTTATTGTAGCTGGAGCAAGTGCTTATGCTAGAACAATAGATTTCAAGAAATTTAGAGAAGTAGCTGATGAAGTTGGAGCTTATCTAATGGTAGATATGGCACATATTGCAGGATTAGTTGCTGCAGGACTTCACCCAAGCCCAGTACCATATGCGGACTTTGTAACATCTACAACTCATAAAACATTAAGAGGACCAAGAGGCGGACTTATCTTATGTCCTGAAAAATTTGCTAAGATAATTGATAAAGCTATATTCCCAGGTATCCAAGGTGGGCCTTTGATGCACGTTATAGCTGCAAAAGCAGTCAGCTTCAAGGAAGCCTTATCAGAAGACTTTAAAAAATATCAGCAACAAACAATCAACAATGCTAAAGCTTTAGCAGAAGGTCTAACTAAAAGAGGGTTTAATCTTGTATCAGGGGGAACAGATAACCATCTACTATTAGTTGACCTTCAAAATATGGACTTAACTGGTAAAGTTGCAGAAAAATTACTAGATGAAGTATCAGTAACATGCAACAAAAACACAGTACCATTTGACCCTAAGAGTCCATTTGTAACTAGCGGAATAAGACTCGGAACACCTGCTGTTACAACAAGAGGAATGAAAGAAGAAGATATGGATACCATCGCCGAAATCATATATCTAGCACTCAGCGATTTCGAAAACAACAAAGAAAAAGCACAGAACCTAGTAAAAGACCTAGTAAAAAAATATCCACTATACTAAAAATAAATAATATATAATATATCAAAAAGCTCAGTGCTAACCCCACTGAGCTTTTTTCTATTATGAAATACATATCAGTATTTCATAAACAAATCACTTATGAAAAATAGTTGACCATACACTCATGATATTAAAAAATAACGGGCATAAAAAAGTGGTATATGATTCGTTTTACACAGACCGTTCCTTTGGAGTAAGGCAAGTAAAACGAATCATATACCACTAATATAGCCATACGTTAGTCTCAAACCACAAAACTAACTATTTTTTATAACTCACAACAAAAGCTATTTTATCTGTTCAACACTATAACCTTCATCCTCTAACTTCTTAACTATCCCTGCATTAGTTACCATATGACCAGCTCCAACTATTACAAAATAAGTTTTTTCACTATCATCATTAAGATAACTTAATACACTTTCATACATATGATCATTTCTATCAATCCAGAATTTCTTAGTAAATTCATCAGTAGAATTTTCATCATATGCTACTGTTTCTTCTAATTCTCCAACATTTCCTGTTCTCCAAGATTCTAACATTCCAGCTATCGTATCAACATTGTCCATTGAATCAACAGCAGGATCAGTTTCTTCATTATCTTCTGCTTTTTCTTCAGGTTTAGTCAATACACTCTGTAAAAATTGTTCTTGGAACTCTGAATCAAATGATTCAAATAAATCAGTTTGGAATTTATAGCCTTCAATTTCAATTATTGGTTTTCTGAATAAAGCCTTGGACATAAAATAAACATCTACACCAAGTCCTGCTTGGATTGATTGTTCAGCAGCTTGTAGATTTTGAATAGTAAAGGCTGCACTCCAAGGTTTTAATAAATCATATTGCTCTTTTGTAACCACGCCAAAACTCTTCATTGCTTCTTCATAAGCTTCATAAGTTTCTTTTGAAACATGTTGGGCTATAGTAGTTCCATCAGAATATACCATTTTTTGCTGCATATAAGCAATTCCTTCTTGGCTATCTAATAAATTAACCTCAACAGCTAAAGCATCAGATGAATCAAAAGCTTCTAATATGTCATCATTCATTGGATAAATACTTGAATCTGCTATATGTATTGAACCTAGAAGATAAACTGTATTTTTTCCACCGCTAACTTTCCAAAAAGCACCTTTTGCAGCTCTATCAGATTTTTGAATAGCATAATAATAAGCTCTTCTTGTTAAGGACAAAAGTTGTTCTTTAGTACAATTATTTTCAAGTCCTAGCTTATTATTACCGATACCATTTAGAAGGTTATTAGAAACCAAGTATTTGACACCATTAAGATTATCATCCATTGATGAAATATCATCAAAAGAAAGTGAATAATCCAGTTCATAGTCGAAAGTTGGTTCAGCTTTTTTGATAACATTATATAGAACGTTTACAACATCTTTTCTTGTAACGACTACATTCATATTATCATCTAATAAAAATACGTTAAATAATTTGTAAGCAGCTTTTTGTAAAGCGATATCATCAATTGTTATATTTTCATCAGATACTGTTTCGCCAGTTAGTTTTTCATATAACTTAACACCTACAGTATATAATTCTCTATAAGTTACATTTGATTGATATTGCCCAAACATAGATATATCAATAATATCATAGATACTTAACATCTGAACATCTTCTAATGCCCATATGCTAGGTTGTTCAGGTTGCTGCTGCTTGATTGGTGCAGGATTTGCATAAGCTACTTGAAAATTGTAATTGATTGATACTAAACAAAGAACAAGTGACATACACAAAATAGTAAATAACTTTCTTGGTTGTTTCACAAAAATAACCACCTTTCTTATAATGCCTAGAATAACTATGTATATGTTTACTGATTGATATTATCATACATATATATCTATGTCAATATCTAGAAAGATTTCCAAAAAATATAAAAAAAGAATAAATATACATCAATATCCTAATTCTTCTCCAACAAGAATAACTTTAATTCTATTAGGTACTCGTGACATTCTTGTTATAACTGTTTGGCAACAGATACAATCATCACTAAGGCAATCACTGCATTTACCTGTGATTGAACATGGTGTATTCTTATTTAATCTAACTGTATTGATAGGTGAAGCTTCATTTCGGACTCTTTTTAATGCAGCTTCTTCATCTAAAACAACCTTATTCATTCCAGCAACAACAATTACATTACTAGGACCATATATCAAAGCAGCAAGCCTATTGCCATTACCATCTATATTGACTAATTTTCCATCAAGTGTAATAGCATTGGAACTCATAAGATAATAATCAGCAGATAGAGCCTGATGATAAATTTTGGCTGCTTCTTCATTATTATTGGCAGTACTTCTATCTAATAGATTATAATTACCATTTTTAAGAGAATCAAGTAAATCAATTTCATGTAAAGTCATTGAACCACCCCATGAAACTGTAGAACCATCATTTAATAATTCAAGAATTTTATCTTTTGCCAGTTGTTTGTTTTCACAATAATAAGCTTCAATCCTTCTTTTCTGAAATTGTTTTATCAGATTCTTACTTGTGTTTTCATAATATTTTTTTCTAGGTGTCATTACCTTCAACTCCTTAATATGTATTTTAATGACTTTTATTAATTGTAGTATACCATTTAAATCAGCAATAGTCATTATAAAATAGACTAAAAAGTATTTAATTACATATCAAGAATTTCTTTTATTTTATCATAATCAGGGAGAGTTTTTGCTTCTTCTTCGGTGATTCTTTTAAAGCCTAATTTCAGATAATAATCAAGTTGTTTTTCATTAGTCAGCATCAGTATTTTACCTTTTTCATCGTATACATATATTTCGTTATAAATCATACAAATCTCCTTTCTTTACAATATAAGTTAATAATCTATTATTAAATAATATGATTGAGATTGTATGAATTATTACATTAGCTTTTACAAATAATAAAGTAATCAACAATAGGAATATAGCATGATTTTCAATATAGAATATTGTTATCAGCTTATTAAAAATTATTATATTTTGAATAAAATTCTATGAAAGGAAGACGATAAATGCATACTATGTGGAAAGGGTCAATTAGTTTTGGCTTAGTTAATATACCAATCAAAATGTTTGCGGCTACTGAAAATAAAGATGTTAGATTTCGATATATTCATAAGGAGTGCAATACTCCTATTAAATATAAAAAAATTTGTCCCACATGTAACAAAGAGATTGCAGAAGAAGATATAGTAAAAGGATTTGAATATGAACCAGGTCATTTTGTAATTATAAGTGATGAAGATTTGAATTCTGTTAAAAATGAAATCAACAGTAAATCCATTGAAATAGTTGATTTTGTAAAACTTTCGGAGATAGATCCAATATATTTCAATAAAACATATTACCTTGCTCCACAAGATATAGTGGGAAAGGCTTATAAACTCCTTAGAAAAGCTATGGAAGAAACAGGGAAAATAGCTATTGCAACTATAACTATTAGAAATAAACAATCTTTAGCGGCTCTTAGAGTATACAAGAACGTACTTGTAATGGAAACTATATTCTATCCAGATGAAGTACGTCCCATTAGTCAGGTACCAGGTTTACCAGAAGATGAGCAAGTTGATGAAAAAGAACTTAATATAGCTAACCAGTTGATTGATAATCTAACAGCTAAGTTTGAACCAAATAAATACAAAGATGATTATAGAGAAGCTATGATTGAATTAATTAACAAGAAAATCTCCGGCAAAGAAATAAAAGTAACCAAAGAAGCTCCAGAGAGAAACGTAATAGATCTGATGGAAGCACTGCAAGCTAGTTTAAAAGAGACTAAGACTGGGAAAGTTAAACCACCTACAAAGAAGAAAAAAACTACAGCAAAGAAACAGACAAGTTAGTTAGAGAGGTTTTTGATTATGGAATTAATAAAACCCATGGAACCTATTTTATCTACAGAAATAATTGAGGATGATGACTTCATACATCAAATAAAATGGGATGGTATTAGAGGTATTACGTATATAGACAGTGGTGCTTACAAGGTTTTTACTAAGAATGGTAATGAAAGAACAGATTATTATCCTGAATTAAATGATATAAATCAACTTTTTAATGGTAAAAGAGGCATTATTGATGGTGAAATCATAGTTCTTGATGATAATTTACGCCCAACTTTTAATTATATACTTAATAGAGAAAGAGTAAGAAATCAGACTAAGATAAAATATTATGCAGATAAATATCCAATAAAATATATAGTTTTTGATATATTATTCTTAGATGGTAAAGACTTAAGAAGTCATCCCTTAGAAGATAGAATAGAGATTCTCCATAGAACATTAAGTAAAAGTAGTATAATAACGATAACGGATTCATTTGATGATGGAGAAAAATTATATAAATTGATGGAAGAGAAAAATTATGAAGGTATAGTATCCAAAAATATAAAGAGTAAATATATAGCTGGTAAAAAACATGATATGTGGTATAAAACTAAAATATTCAAAAAGATGTTGACAGCTATTGGCGGTATACAATTAGGTAATGGTAAGATAAAATCTCTATTATTGGGGATATATAGTGAAGGAAATATTTTTTATATTGGTAATGCGAGCATAGGACTCAAGGAATCTGATCTTAACTTGCTAAAAGAATACATGAGCGTAATCAGTATGGATAAAAGTCCATTCACTAATATAGATAAAGCTAAAAATGTTATATGGATAAAACCTATTTTAACTTGTTGGGTCAGTTTTTTAGAGTGGACAAATACCAACTCTTTACGGCATCCAAAGATAATAGGGTTTAGTTCAAAAAAAGCTACAGAAGCTATTGGAGAGGAGTATACCTATCGTGGATAAAATAATTATGGTAGACAATAATAAAATAAAAATATCAAATCCACATAAAATATTATGGCCAGAGCTTGGTATAACAAAAGTGGACTATCTGAAATACTTAATATATATAACACCATATATTATAAAACATGCAAAAGATAGATTTCTGACTACTATCAGATATCCAGACGGTTATGATAAAAAATTCTTCTATCAGAAAAAAGTTCCAAGTTATGCTCCAGAATTTGTTGACTCGGCTAGATGGAAAGATGGAAGTGAGTATATCAATCTTAATAAACAAGCTACTCTTGTATGGCTTGGCAATTTAGCTTCACTTGAATTTCATACAACCTTCAACAGAATACAAAAACCTTTTTCACCTACTAATCTAGTATTTGACCTTGATCCATCAGAAGGACAAGTTTTTGAACAGGTTATTGAAGTAGCTTTGAAAGTATATGATACTCTAAATAAGCTTAAAATTACCAGTTATGTAAAAACTTCTGGCGCAACTGGATTACAGATATATATACCTATTGGGGAAAAGTATGATTACAACGAGGCTAGGCAGATCAGTAAATTTTTCGCTGAGTATTTTGCAAATAAATACCCACATATCATAACTATAGAAAGACTAAAAGAAAAAAGAGGTAAAAAATTATATTTTGATTATCTACAGATGTGGGAGGGGAAGAGTATTATTACACCTTATTCCCCAAGAGCTACGAAGTATGCTTCTGTTTCAATGCCAGTGAAGTGGGAAGAAGTAAAAGCAGGTATTAAGCCACAAGATTTTACTATATTCAATGCCTTGGATAGGATAAAAAGGGTAGGGGATATTTTTGAACCTCTGCTAGATAATAGAAATGTTGAAAGCTTTAGCTCCATACTTCAACAAATAAAATAAAAGAGCAATAATAATAATTATAGAAGACTATAACAATTTGTTTACAATATGAAAGTTAATTGATATAATTAACCTAGTTAAATTTAGCATATTGCTATGATGGATAAACAATTTTTAGTTGAATAATTGCGATTTAATAACTTAATAACGTAATAGAACGAGGAAAATAGAATTTTCCTATATTGACAAAATATAATTTAGGGGCAATTATAATGAATAACATTAGTATTACAGATATCATAGAACAGGAAAGTATTGATATATTAATGCAAGTCATTTTATCACCTCATGAGGATTTTGCTGTTGGTATTGAAGCTCTGGCAAGAGGAGTTGATCCTAACACTAATACAAGTGTTAATCCTAATGAATTATTTCGACAAGCGAGAATATGCGGACTCACTGTTGAATTAGATAAATTATGTGTAAGAAAAGCAATACAAGAATTTACACATATATATAATAAAAATAAAAGTACTTTATTATTTATAAATATTGAAGATAGCTTTATATCTTATTCAATTACTTATGATTATTTGACCCAGTGTGCAGATGAATATAATATTCCATATGAAAACATTGCAATAGATTTATGTGATTTTGATTTATACTCAGTAAAAGAGATAGAGCTTTTTATTGAAAAATATAGAGCAAAAGGCTTTTACATGAGTATTGATGATATGGGTAAAGATTATTATAATCTTGATAAGATATTATTGATTAATCCAGATATTATTAAAATCAATACTTTTTTACTTCAAAGTCTGGAAAGTGAACAGTATAGAAAATACTTATTGAAATTCATATCTTCCATAGCACATGAGATGGGAATGGTTGTAGTCGCAAAAGGTATAGAAAACGACAAAGACCTGGATTTTTTTATTGAATGTGGAGCTCAGTTTGTTCAAGGCTATTATATAGCTAGACCCAGTAAATTATCTTCGAGTAAAATTGATAATATAATACATAATTTTAAACGAAAAGATAGTATGGAAGAATATTATTTCAAAAATAAAGTTGATAGTAATAGAAGTACCATGATAAACATTATAAATTTTATGAATAATATAAAAGAACAAATTGACGGTGTTGATATCGGGCATGAGGAAGATAATTTCAAACAAATATTTGATGAGTATTCTTATGTTGAGAATTGCTGGATACTGGATATGAAAGGTATTCAGGTTAGTGATGCCTATATTAATAAAGATAATTTTAGAACAAGAAATTCTTCAATATTTAATATTTCCAAAAAATCTATGGATTTCTCTAAAAAGGAGATTTATGAAAGGTTAGTTAATACAATCTTAGATGTTTGGATAACAAAACCATTTCATTCACTACTGACTAACAACATATGTTTAGGAGTTTCCAAGTACATAGTAGATTCAAAAGGTGAACAATATATATTATGCCTTAATATCAACATTAATAGGTTTAATATGGTTAGAGATTCAGTTTGACAAGAAATATTATATTATATGATAAAATTGGATATATCTAGTTGACTTATATAAAAACTTAATATAATATTATAGCTAAATGAATTGATATAAATATTGATAGAACACATCAATAAATAATGGAGGCAGTAACATGGAAAAAGTTAAAATCAGAACTAGGTTTGCACCTAGTCCAACAGGTAGAATGCATGTTGGTAATCTTAGAACAGCTCTATATGCTTATTTAATAGCTAAGCATGAAGATGGAGATTTTTTACTTCGTATAGAAGATACAGATAGAGAACGATATGTGGAGGGTGCTTTAGAGATTATTTATAATACTCTAAAAAACACTGGGTTAATACATGATGAAGGACCTGACAAAGATGGCGGTGTAGGACCATATGTTCAAAGTGAGAGACAAGCACAAGGGATATATCTAAAATATGCAAAAGAATTAATAAATAAAGGGGAAGCATACTATTGTTTCTGCGATAAGGAAAGATTAGACGATTTACGTAACAAGGCAGAAGAAGCAAAAGAAACTTACAGATACGATAAACATTGTTTGAGTCTATCAAAAGAAGAAATAGAAAAAAAACTTGCTGATAATGTACCATACATTATTAGACAGAATAACCCTGCTACTGGAAGTACATCATTTAATGATGATATATACGGAACTATCACTGTAGATAATTCAGAGTTGGATGATATGATTTTAATAAAGTCAGATGGTTATCCAACATATAATTTTGCTAATGTTATTGACGACCATCTAATGGGAATAACCCATGTTGTAAGAGGTAACGAATATTTATCATCTTCACCAAAGTATAATAGATTATATGAAGCATTTGGTTGGAAAGTACCTACTTATGTACATTGTCCTCTTATTACTAATGAAGAACATCAAAAATTAAGTAAAAGAAGTGGACATTCATCATATGAAGACCTTATAGAACAAGGTTTCCTTGCCGAAGCAATAGTTAATTTTGTTGCACTTTTAGGATGGAGTCCCAGATCTAATGAAGAGATATTTACAAAAGAAGAACTTATAAAGGAATTTGATTATAAACATATTAATAAGTCTCCAGCTGTATTTGATATGACAAAGTTCAAATGGATGAATGGGGAATATATCAAAAAAATGTCAGATGATAAATTCCATGAAATAGCTTTACCTTATATGAAGAAGGTTGTTACAAAAGACTATATTGATCTTAGAAAGATTAGTCCTTTGATAAAATCAAGAGTAGAAGTATTAACAGATATACCGTCTCATCTTGACTTCTTTGAAGAATTACCAGATTATAATATTGATTTGTATAATCATAAAAGAATGAAGACTAATCCGGAAAACTCATTAGAGAATTTGGAAAAGCTTCTTCCAATATTAAAAGAGCAGGAGCAATTTGATGTAGATAGCTTACATGAATCTGTAATGGCTTTCGTAAAGGAATTAGGCATCAAGAATGGTCAGATGTTATGGCCTTTGAGAACTGCGTTATCAGGAAAAGCTATGACACCAGGGGGTGCTTTTGACTTAGCAGATATATTAGGTAAAGAAGAATCTATAAGAAGAATTGAAGCTGGAATAGATAAATTAAAAAAAGAAATAAATAGATAGTTTATATATGACACTGTATAAAAATACTAATAAATTAAAAAAAATACATTTTTAATATTGACAAATGAATAAATTGATGATAATATATTAAAAAATTGATATGTAAAAAGACTGTGAAAAGGAATAGTAGATATTTGGATTATTACAGAGAGCTATTGGTTGGTGTGAAATAGCATTTGATAAATATTGAACTCGCCTTGGAGTTGCTCGCTGAAAGTTTAGTAGGAGGAGACGGAACCCAACCGTTAGATTGGCAGGATATCGGTAAATGTTACCTGTATCTATAGGATTACAAATTTGTTTTTGTAAAGAGTGGTTTGCGATAAATTATACCTTTCGTCTCTTTTGACGAAAGGTTTTTTAATTTATATACAACATTTTTTACAGGTCTATTCATATTAGGCTGCTATTTACAAACATTTTTGTTAATTATCATTTACTATATCCATCTGAGTGTATTTCTACCAAGAAATAAATAAGAGTGGTACCACGGACCTTCGTCTCTTGAATCAAGAGCTGCAGGTCCTTTTTTATTCTTATAGAAAAGATTTGCTAATTAAGGAGTAGCCTTTTTTCTTGTCTTATAGGTAAAAACGTTGAGTAAGTTTAGTTAATTTGACAATAATAATCATTTAGAGGAGGAATTGGAATGAGTTTTAAAAATTATAAAAAATATGAACCTGTAAAATTAGATGATCGTAGGTGGCCTTCAAATACAATAAAAAAAGCACCTATTTGGTGTAGTGTTGACTTAAGAGACGGTAATCAATCGCTTCCTATACCCATGAATGTTGAGAAGAAAACAAAGATGTTCTATCTATTAAAAGAAATGGGCTTCAAAGAGATTGAAGTTGGTTTTCCTTCAGCTTCAAAAGCTGAATTTGATTTTACACGTAAATTGATTGAAGAAAATATGCTAGATGATGATATGACAATTCAAGTTCTTACACAAGCTAGAGAAGAACTTATCAAAAAGACTTTTGAAGCTATAGATGGTTGTAAGAGAGCTATTGTACATGTATATAATTCTACATCAACATTACAACGAGAAGTAGTATTCAAAAGAGATAAAGAAGCTATTATTGATATAGCGGTAAATGGAGTCAAATTAATAAAAGAATGTGCTAAGAAAAGTAATGTTAAAGAAATTATTCTAGAATATTCACCAGAAAGTTTTACTGGAACAGAACTTGATTACGCATTAGAAATATGTGAAGCTGTTATAGAAGCTTGGGAGCCAACAGAAGAAAATAAGATAATCATTAATTTACCTGCAACAGTTGAAATGTCAATGCCTAATGTCTATGCTGACCAGATTGAATGGTTCTGCAGAAATATTAGCTGTAGAGACAGTGTTATCATAAGTGTCCATACTCACAATGATAGAGGAACAGGTGTTGCTGCTACTGAACTTGCAATGTTAGCTGGAGCAGACAGGGTTGAAGGTACTTTATTCGGTAATGGTGAAAGAACAGGTAACTTAGATATGTTGACAGTTGCCATGAATCTATATTCACAAGGAATTGATCCAGAATTGAATATTGATAATATCAACCATATAATTAACGTATATGAAGAGTGTACGTTACTAAAAGTACACGAGCGTCATCCTTATGCAGGGGAATTGGTTTATACAGCTTTTTCTGGTTCACATCAAGATGCTATAAAAAAAGGTTTGGATGTCTATAATCAAAACGAAAATAAATACTGGGAAGTTCCTTATCTTCCGATTAATCCTTCAGATATAGGTAGAGAGTATGAAGCTATCATCAGAATTAACAGCCAGTCTGGAAAAGGTGGTATTGCATATATTCTTCAATCAGAATATGGCTACAAATTACCTAAGAAGATGCATCCGGAAGTAGGTAAGTTGATACAAGGTGTAACTGATAGAACAGGAAAAGAATTAAATCCTCAAGAAATATTTGATATATTCAATAATGAGTATTTTGTGCAAGATAGCATCTTATCACTAAATAGATTTGAAAGTATAATTGAAGATAAAGATACTAAGAAAAAAGATGTAAAAGTAACCGTTTCAGCAGAAGTAACTTTTAGAGGTGAAACAAAACAGGTCAAAGGTGTAGGTAATGGTCCAATTGCAGCGTTTGTAAAAGGTATAAGAGAATTAGATATAGAACCATTCAAATTAGTTGAATATGAAGAACACAGTATGAATGGTGGTGCAGACGCTCAAGCAGTTGCTTATATAGGACTTATAAATGAAAAAGATGAAGTGAAATTTGGTATAGGAAAAGATTCAAATATTAATCTAGCTTCTATAAGAGCTTTGATCAGTGCAATAAATCGTCATATGAAGAACTAATATAGTAATACCTATAGAGAGAACATTAAAAATGTTTAATCTATAGGTATTTTTTTTGCCTACATAGTCAATATTATTATATGATTGCGATAGCAATAATCCAAGACGTAGTTTTTAAAATCACATATTGACTTGACAATATTATTAAAATGGATTATACTTTGATTATCAAAATATTTGTTTGTCAAATAATATGACTTTAGGAGGATGACTGAATTGAATATACCAAAGCTGAAAATCGGAGATTTGAATATTAAATTACCTATTATACAAGGTGGTATGGGAATAGGCGTATCAAAGGCTAATTTAGCTTCAGCAGTAGCTAATGAAGGTGGTATTGGAGTTATATCAGGTGTTCAGATTGGATATACAGAACCAGATTTTTTAACTAATACATTAGAAGCTAATGTGAGAGCTTTGAAGAAAGAGATAAAAAAAGCAAGGAGATTAAGCAAAGATGGTATTATTGGTGTTAATTTAATGGTAGCTATGACTAATTATAAAGAATATGTAAAAACAGCAATTAATGAAAAAATTGATATTATTATATCAGGTGCCGGCTTGCCTATGGAATTACCTAAGATTGTAAAGGGAAGCTCTACCAAAATCATTCCTATTGTATCATCCAGCAAAGCAGCTAGAATCATACTTAAGCAATGGGAAAAATATAACCGTCTACCAGATGCTATAATAGTAGAAGGAGCTAAGGCTGGTGGACATCTAGGCTTCAAGGCAAAAGACTTAATATCTAATACATGTAAAAGTTTAGAAGAGATAGTGAAAAATGTTTTAAGTATGGTATCTCCATATGAGGAGAAATATAATAGAAATATACCTGTTATAGCAGCAGGTGGTATTATTGATGGAAATGATATAGGGAAAATCTTATCAGAAGGAGCACAAGGTGTTCAAATGGGAACTAGATTTGTTGCTACAAACGAATGTGATGCATGTGATAGTTTCAAAGAAGCCTACATTAATTCTACAAAAGATGATATATGTCTTATTAAAAGTCCCGTAGGTCTTCCTGGTAGAGCTATTAATAACAATTTTATATGTAAAACACAAAAAGGAAAAATACCAATCAAGAAATGTTTTTCCTGTCTTCATACCTGCAATCCAGGAGAAACACCATATTGTATTTCAGAAGCATTAATAAACTCTGTTCAAGGAAAAGAGGGATTGGTGTTCTCAGGTAGTAGAGCAAATGAAATTAAAGAGATTATATCTGTGAAAGAATTAATGGATAAATTAAAAAATGAAATAGATTTGTATTGACATATAAAATAAGGGGTGTTGGATAATACATTTTTAACGTCAATATCAAGGAAGATAGCTCAACCTAGTCTATCTTCCAGAACTTGTTGACATCTCTAAAAATGTATTATTCGACAGCCCCATTTTCATGGTTGCCTAATTTGAAATGATTAACTATTGAGGATAATTCATTGATAAGCATATAGATTGAATCTATCTCCTTGCTTATTTGTTGAGTTTGTGTAGCTTGGCTTTCAGAACCAGCGGCCACTTCTTCGGTAGATGCTGCATTGGATTCTGCTAGTTCAAATATTATAGCTATTTGTTCTAGTACTTCATCCTTATATTTAATCAAGCTTGTACTGTTAGATTTTATACCAGTAACATATTGTTGTGACATTTCAATGGAGTTATTTATATCATCAAATTTCTTCTTAGTTTCCGTTAACATTTCCATTTGAGATTTAACAGTTTTACGAACTAATTTTGTTTCTTCATAAGCAGTATTTGATTTTTCTTGTAGCATTTTTACAATTTCATCTATTTGAGCAGTTGATGTAGCTGATTGTTCAGCCAATTGTCTTATTTCGTCTGAAACTACTGCAAAACCTTTACCATGTTCGCCAGCTCTGGCAGCTTCAATAGCGGCGTTTAAGGCAAGTAGGTTAGTTTGTTCTGCTATGGAAGCGATAAGAGTTGTAACTTGACTTATTTTTTCTGCATTTTCATTGGTTTCCTTAACAATTTCATATACACTTTTAGTAGAGTTAGCACTTTCATAACTTTTTTGTAATAATGAATCTAGAGAACTATCTCCTTCATCAACAGCTGAATTGATTTCGTTGAATGAGTCTAATAGATAGTTTATAATATTAAGATCTTCATCAATAATTTTTCCAAGAGTATCTATGGTTTGTTGCCCTTTTTCTACGTTAGCAACTTGAGATGAAGAACTTTCAGCTATGTGTTCTACAGCTCCTGACATCTCTTCAATACCTGTCAATATTAATTTAGAAGAATCATTTATAAGATTAGAAGAATCAGATAATCTATCGGTATTTTCCTTGATTTTCTCAATATAATCAGCAAGACTATTTCTAAGGAGTGCAAAAGACCTTAATAAATTACCGCTTTCATCTTTGGTTTTTAAAACTTTATTGTCTAGTGAAAAACTAAGATCTCCTTTAGCTATGGAAAGAGCATTTTTGCTGATAGTATTAATAGATGGTGCGAGTTTGAAGACCAATCTATAAAGAACAAATAATGTGATTAGTAGATTAGCAACAGCAGCAGCTAAAAATATGTATCCAAGATTAGTTAGTTGGGTTGTGTTAATAATTTCTTCGGCATTATTATATTTTGTAATCAAAATAATAGAGAAGCAAATACCGGCAATTGATAGAATTGAGCTAATTATTAAACTTAGTGTAAGTAATTTTCCTTTGATTTTTTTCAAAACTGTCACCTCAATTAGATTTTTTGTTTTTGCTAATTTGTAAGTTTATTATTAAAATAAATTCCAAATTTTCCCTTAGTATTTAGTATAACATATTTTTTATCTAAAACCTATATTTGAATCAAATTATTACAAAAAAGTTAATAATCATAAATATAAATAATACTAATTATTCTATCACTATGATAATTATTAACATATATTAATATTAGAAATAATTATAAGGAGTAATCTGATGGAGAAGATTTACAGTTTTGATAGCGTTAAGGAGAAAGATGACAAAAAAAATCGTATTGCACCAGCAAAACCCAAATACCCTGATGATATGTATGATATGGACGATATGTATGATATGGACGACATGTATGATATGGAAGATATGGATGACATGAACGATATGGATGACATGGCACAGATGATATCCATGAGACAAATGAATCAAATGCCTGCAATGAATCCTATGATGATGAGAAATCAAATGATGGCAATGTATGATTTAGCTAATATGGCAGCAATGGCAATGTATAGTATGAACGCAATGGCAATGTATAGTATGAATCAGATGTATAATATGAATAGGATGGCTATGGATAGAATGATGTACGATATGGATGAAGATATGGATGAAGATGACGATATGATGGATATGGATTAAGGCGCTAATAATAAGCGCCTTATAACTTACA
The DNA here is from genome assembly GCF_036985595.1 of Vallitalea maricola. Lineage (NCBI taxonomy): Bacteria > Bacillati > Bacillota > Clostridia > Lachnospirales > Vallitaleaceae > Vallitalea > Vallitalea maricola. The sequence continues at coordinate 20,337 of NZ_BTPU01000017.1, forward strand.
ATCTTTATATTTATTCATGCTCAATGAATTCAATGTATCACCTTTTGACATTAACATAGTATAGTTTATATATTCAGTTCTTTGTCAATGGATTCTAATATTGTCATATTGGACTGATATATCATTTCTTGAACTTGCTGCATAGCTTCTGCGTAATCTTTTATTATTGTTCTACTTGAAATTCTTTCAAAATTGTCTGCGATTTTTTTCATTTCAGCTTCCATTTGATTTGGAGGAAGATTTCTTTTATATAAGTTATCCTGTTCAGATTGGAAATTTTTTATCATTGCTGTCAAATTTCTATCTTGCAAAATCCGGTTTTTTAGATTCTTTGCATTTTTGAATTCTGGTGTGCTTTTAATTAAGCCAATCATTTCCATAGTTTTTTTTTCAATACTCAAATATGCCACCTCATAAATATTTTATTTGTGATTACAATATATTCGTAGAACCATAAAATATGATAAATAAATATTAAGCTTAGAATTATAATAAATAAAATATACAAGTATCCAATAAAAGTTGTTCTACATATAATGATATAAGGTACTTGTTACTAGGTAGGTGGAAAAATGAGAGAGGAAAATATTAATGATGTTCTATCATTATTATCATCTTATATTTTTAAAGATTGTAATGAACTTGGAGTCATTACCTTAGGACAAATACATAGTATCATTAATATATTGGTAAAAGCTAACATACCTTTTACACTCATTCTTAATGAAGGTACTAGAAGGGTCGCTAAAAGTGCCATTTTCACTATAAGCATTACACCTACATTTGAAATAAGAAAAATATTTCAATTTGAAGAGGGAAGGATTGTCATATAGAAGTATTTCTAATGCAAAAAATAATTCATACTGAAGTTCATTTAGAATAGATAGCATCCTAACTTACATGGTTATAAATATAATAAAAAATAAATATAACAAAGTATTTTTTTAAATTCCCTTAAATTATTATTGATTTATTGGGATTTTTTTTATATCATTGATATAAACTATCTTTAATTAATTAAGGATTATAGGTTGCCTAAAATAATCTAAATATTTTTTGTAAGGAGTACAAGAATGAATACGTTTCTATTTGATTTAGACGGTACATTATTACCATTAGAAGAACAAAAATTTGTTAAAACATATTTTGATGAAATGCACAAAGTATTTGAGGATATCATTGATAAAGAATTGTTTATAAAATATGTATGGGCTGCAACTGATGTCATGAGAAAAAATGAAGAACAGAAGACTAACATGGAAATATTCATGAATAAGTTTGAAGAATTAGTTGGTGATGAAATTGATGAATATAAGAATAGATTTGACGATTTTTATGATAGGGGCTTTTTAGAGGTTGAAAAAGCAGTATCAAAAAATGATTATTCTGTTAAATGTATCAATATGCTTAGAGATAAAGGGTATACTGTTGTTCTAGCTACTAATCCTTTATTCCCACTGAAGGCAATTCACCACAGAATTAATTGGGCTGGACTCAAAGAGACAGATTTTCATCATATAACATCTTACGAGACTAGTCACTTTTGTAAACCATGTGTAAATTATTATGAAGAAATATTGAGTTGTATTAATAAAAAACCTGAAGAATGTATAATGGTTGGAAATGATGTACAGGAAGATTTGGTTGCAGGGGAATTAGGTTTAAAAACATATTTATTGGAAAATCATATAATCAATAGAGATGAAGAAGATATCATTTGTACCTATAGAGGTAAATATGAGGATTTATATGAATTTGTAGATAGTCTGCCAGCAATCTAGATTAGTAGGCTGGCTAACTATAAATCTATGTGATAATAAGCTTAAGTAATATAGAGTCTGTTTAGCCATTTAGACTGTTAAACAGACTCTATATTACTGGGCTATGATACATAAAATGTATGTGAGACAGCCTACATAATTATATTGTAGTATATTATCTTATTGGACAAACTCCGTTGTCACAACTGGAATCACCAATGTCAAAATTAATCTCTTCTTTTTCATATTTACTTATAAGACTAGGTAAAAAAGGTCTTAACTTAGCAGTTCTTTCATTAAATTCTTCCTCTTCTATAGCCTCATAAGGCAATAGCTTGTAAAAGTTGCCATCTAGTGATAAGAAAGATAATGCTACAATACTATCCCAGTTATTCCATACCCATTCTTCGACTTCATCCCATTCATGATCTCTTACATGTACCGTAATAGAACAGTTATGATCTACATAGTGTTCCATAAATAGTTGATAATTCTCTAATTGTTGAATTGCTGTAACATCATATTTGGTAACTCCTTTTGGAGCTTTTACAGGAAATTCTATTACCTTGGTAGTGCATGACTTATAATCTTGACCAACTTCTGGGAAAATAGGGTATTCTAATTCTTCACATACTTTTACTAACGGATCGTCACTGTTTATTCTAATTCTCCTGATATAATATGGAGAATGTGAGTAGTGAACCCCACTGGATACAGTTGGCAATTGACTTAGGGTTCCTTCAGGTTTGATTGTTGTTACTAGTAGAGGTTCGTTTTCGCCTATTTCACCAGCATATTCTTTGGCAGATGTTTTTGCAATTTCTCTTAATTCTTTAAGTAATTCTCCCTGTTCTTTTGTAGTAAGCCCAACTGCATTAACCATATCTTGCCATCCAGTCAAGGAACAGCCTAATAGTTTATCTCTTTTATGAATATAATTCCATCTAGGAATCTCTAATTCTGTACAAGTCATTCTATATCCAGCTCTTGCTGACAATTTTTGTGCCTCATATAGACCATCATAATCTAAAGTGTTATCTTTGTTTATGAAAGAGAATACATTGACGGTAGTTAGATTACATAATCCTTTTGAATCAAGTAAAATCTCACCGCAAGGATTGACACCATTCATATTGGGTCTTCTTTTCTTACCAGCAGCTTCATTAACCCATCCAGGTTCTCCAGAATAACGCATTTGCTCTAACTGCCAATGTAATTGTTCTCTAGAGGGTTTTTCTCTATAATAGATGGAATTATTACTCATTTGACGGTGAATAATATCTTCGTCTACAATCCATTGACCATCAATTTGTTTATATAGATTATTTTTTGCTTCAATAGCTTCTTTATCATCTGGATCTACAAGTACAATCTCAGCAGTTCTTCTAACACCGCCTACAACTACATTTTCGCCAATGATGTTAGCTATATCAAGGCAATCAATTGGAAGAAGTTTAGTATAATCTTCTCCGTTCAATACACCACGTTTTTTGATTATTTTAGTAGCTTTAATAAACATGTTTTTCAAGCTGGAGTGACCGCTGGCTGTACCACCGAAGGTCTTAAGTTTTTCACCTTTTGGTCTCACGTGATTATAATTAATTATTATAGTATTTATTTTACGGTATTCGTTACTATATAATACTTTTAGATAAAAATCTATCGCTTGAACCCATCCTTCTTTGCTATCACCTATAATAATTTTAGCAGTATTGTTATGGTTGAATTCTAAACTTGTATTGTCTTCCCTTAGATGTATTGGAGTAGGGGTATAATCTTCATGAATAATATCAAATTTAGTTCTAATCTTTGGTAACTTAGCAATATCGTCTTTTAATATTCTAATACCTACTCCAGAGCCTATCATTAACAGGTAAAACAAATCCTTGAATGCATCAAAGTCATCAATAATCGTAAACGAACAATTATAATTGGACATAGGATAATTCTTAGCAACATCAGTATTACCTACCCAAAAAGTACGTCCGGATAAGAATTGTCTTAGATTAAAGATATTATCATATAATTTTTCTGCTTCAGCTTTTGTAGTAGGGACTAGACTGCAATTGTATTCTACAGCTCGTCTTACGGTTTCCCACCAATATTCACGTCTTTTTTCTTCAGGAAGCCATCTAGAGTATGTTCTATAATAAACAAAAGAGCCTAATTGTTTCATTGGGTTTGGGCGATGCTTGTAGCGGCTGACAAATTCTTCTGACAATATCCTCCCATCGGTACGTTTGCTTCTTTTATCTCTTGTCTTATCTCTTTCATATCTATAGAGTATATATCTTTTTGCAGCATCCTTTCTAGGAGAGTCCATTAAGGATTCTTCAACCAAGTCTTGTATTATTTCAACTGATACGGGATTATTGTATGTATGTAATTTTTCTTCTGCTTTTTTAGCGATAGTTTCAGCTAATACATTATCAACACTTGCCTTAGTTTCTGACATCGATAATAATATAGCTGTAATAATTTTATTGACATCAAAATCCGCGATGGAGCCATTTCTTTTCAATACTTTTATCATTATTATTCATTCCTTTCGTCTTTTTATCTTAACACTTATATAAAGTTAAGTATTTTATAGCTGGATTAAATTGTTATTAATCTTTTATGTATATTATTTCTATTAAGCATAAACATTAACCATATTAATAAATTAAAAATTATATATATAATCTATTTAGCTTAATACACCAACAGTAACTTTGAACACATTATGTTGTGGTTGGTAGCTTGATAATATACAATATATTGTATCAGCAATAGAAATATGTGTCAATTAAAAAATGCTTATATATGGAATTTATTCTTAAAAATACTTGTGAAGTGATGGACATTACTTTGATTATCGGATAAACTAATAAAAGATACATAATAAAAATATATAAGTAATGAGGGAGAATTAAGATGAGTTTTTTATATGGGGATATATGTACATGGTGCTCAATCATATTAATTATTGCATTAGTTATATTGAGCATATCAAAAAAGATGCAAAAGATGAAAATTGCTGTAAATATTATTCTGTTTTTTTACGGTTTGCTAGGTTCTTTTACTTTACCAAGCTATCTAATGGTTAGACTTGGTAGATCACATAGAGTAGATAAAGATTTCATAAAGTGGGCTTCTGTAAAATTTTATGACTATTCTTTGGTATTAGCAGCTATAACACTTATAATATTGGTTCTTGCTATAGTGATATTTATTTTTAGTAAAAGGGTGATTTCAGATAATCTGAAATTTATCATGGTATTTGGACAAATATCTTTAATTGTAATAGGTTTTCTTCTAGGATTAAATACAATTAATAAGAGATTTGACGTTGCAATATTTATATTGAATATGAGTTATTTCAATGCCTTAGTATTATTTGGAATTAACATATTTGATAATTTGACTAGAAGAGTATCTTATGATAAAATAAATAACTGATAAGCAGTATTATTATATTTGTCTAACCTAGTTAAGTAAAGAAGGATTTAATGTTAGAAATATAAGCTTATAATTAAGAAAAGGTGTGTTAAAAAATGACTCAATCAACTGATTTATGGATGGTATTTAAAAGAAATATAACAGCAATTTTAGATGGTCCTACTACAAGTGCGTCCATTTTTAAATATCCATTATACAATAAGTTAGTTGAAGGATGTATGTATGAGAATACTGATACCTAGATAAGGTAAGCAAGTATAGCATATATAGATATGATTGTTTATTGATCCTAGACTAATGTCTAGGATTTTTTGCGTTTAAAAATAAATTAAAATTGAAAGGTATGATTACAATGATAGAATTGGGGATTAATAATTTATCAAAGAGTTTTGGAGCTAATAAAATATTTGAAAATGTTGGTTTTGATATAAAAACAGGAGAAATAGTTGGATTGATTGGCAGAAATGGAACAGGTAAGACAACCATAATGAAAATTCTTATGGGGCATGAGGACTATGAAGGTGAAGTTTTCTATCGTAAAGGCGTCACTCTAGGATATCTTGACCAAATACCTGTCTTTGAAGAAGATTATAGTGTTAAGGAAGTACTTTATCTTGCATTTAAAGATGTATATGATATTAAAAAGAAGATGATGAAGATTGAACATTCATTGACTAATGAGGATAATGATATTGATAAACTCATGAAGGAATACGGTCAGCTTCAAGAACGATTTGAGCTTCTAGGAGGATATGACATTGATGAGAAAATGAGTAAGGTAACAATCGGACTTCAAATATCTGACTCCATACAAAAGATGAAGTTTGCTAATCTAAGTGGTGGTGAAAAATCTAAAATTATGCTTGGTAAGATATTATTGGAAAAACCAGAGTTGTTGCTTCTTGATGAGCCCTCCAATCATCTTGATTTAAAATCAATTGAATGGTTGGAAGAGTACTTGAAAGAGTATAAAGGTTCAGTATTGATAATATCTCATGATAGATATTTTTTGGATAGAGTGGTTAATAAAATAGTTGAATTAGAATATAATGGTGCTTCAATATATCATGGTAACTACACATATTATCTAATGGAAAAAGAAAGACGGTTTATTGAAGCATACAATAGATATAAGGAAAACCAGAAGAAAATCAATAAGATGGAAGAGCAGATTAAAAGGTATCGTATCTGGGGAAAAATGCGTGACAGCGATAAAATGTATGTTAGAGCCAAAGAATTGGAAAAAAGACTTGCTAAAATGGAAAAATTGGATAAACCTGTTTTGGAGAAAACTAAAATCAAATTGTCTAGTAAAGGATTTGATAGAACAGGAAAAGAAGTTTTGATATTAAAAGAGGTTGAAAAAAGTTTTGATAACAGAACACTGTTTTCAGATCTTAACCTGACATTGTTCTATCAAGATAGTTTAGCTATACTTGGTGATAACGGTACAGGTAAATCCACATTGATAAAGATTGTTATGGAAGAATTAGAAAAGGATAAAGGCAGTATAAAATATGGTTCAAACATAAATATTGGATATCTGCCTCAAGAAGTTAAATTTGAAGATGAAAATACATCTATACTTGAAGCCTTTCAATATAAGTATAACATCACAATAGGAGAAGCAAGAACAGAATTGGCTAAGGTATTATTTATTAAAGATGACGTATTCAAAAAAATTAATATTTTATCTGGGGGAGAAAAAAGTAGATTAAAATTATGTATGCTCATGTACGAAAAAGTTAATTTCATGATATTAGACGAACCAACGAATCATTTGGATATTGATTCAAGGGAAATCCTAGAAGAAACATTACTTGATTTTAAGGGTACTATATTATTTGTATCTCATGACCGTTATTTTATTAATAAAATAGCTACTAAAATAGGGGAAATAGAAAATAAAAAATTAGAATTCTATAATGGAGATTATGAATATTATAAGAATGAATTCCTGAAAAAAGCTGATAGCACTATCATGAAAAGGGAACAAGTAAATAGAAGTAGTAATAAGAATTATAATCGTAAAAGAGTAGATGATAATGAAAATATTATAAAAAGAAAAAAGAAGCAATTAGAATCAATAGAAATAGAGATTGAATCATTAGAAACATCTATTGATGAATTAGAAATAGAGATGTTTGAAAATAGTACAGATGCAGGTAAACTTAATGAAATATCCGTTGAACAAAATGAAAAGAAAGAAGCACTAAATAAACTTCTAGAAGAATGGGAAAGTATCAGTGAAGACATTGATAGTTTAAGTTAGGTGCGTTTTCAACAAAATAGGCTGTTCGTAATGTTTTATGTAAATACCTTTTTAGGAATATTACGTAAAAAAATTATGATACAGTCTAATTTTTTGAACAATAATCATTGTGGATAATCTATTTTTATAGTAAATGACTTATATTACTATAGTGTAGAATCATCACATAATTTCACATAATTAATACATATTATTACCAATATTTATTGGTAGACTTAACCTACTAAATTTGTTAAGGGAGGTTTTAACAAGTGTATTTTATGAAAAGAGCCTTAAAATACATTAAAAACAAGAAAGGTAAAACTTTGTTACTAGGTATTATTTTCTTAATAATAGCCAATTTTGTTCTGGCAGGATTGTTGGTTTATAATGCCACTGTAAAAGCACAAGAACAGACAAGAATAAGTATTGGTGCAGATGTAAATTATATTATTGACAATGAAGGCATTATAGAAGATTCATTAAAAGGAGTACTCAATAAAGATGATTCATCAATAATTAGAGCCAGTTTTATGGGAGGGGTTACTACTTCTGAAAAACTAACAGAGAAAGGTGGTCCTACATACAGCAATATTATGAAAGTGGTTGATTCGGAATATGTAGACAGCTATGATATATCATTATCTTTTGAGGCTGATATCCAACAACTAGAGTCTTATACTCAAGATACAGGAGGAGCTAATGCTTCTAATCATATTTTTGATATAAAGCTATTCAGTGATGTTGCACCATCTGATTTTGATAATGGTAGTGCAGAATTGGTTGAAGGAGAATTTCCATCCATAGATCAAATTAATTCTGGTGAGAATGTTGTACTTGTTGAAGAAACAATAGCTTCCAACAATAACTTGAAAATAGGTGATACAATAACTAATACTGTTTCAGTACTAGATTATGAAGATGTAGAGTTGGAATTAAAAATTGTTGGAATATATAAAACTAACGAAGAAGTAGACCAAAGATTGATTGGTAGAGGAGGAGCTTCATTATTACCTCAAAACCGTTTATATGTTCCTTTTAATATTCTTAAATCCATAGGTCTATCAGATGAAGAATTAGAACATTTATTAATCACATCTAATGTTATTCATTTAAAAGATCCCTTATATACTGATGAATATAAAATAGAAGCAGAGAACAAAATAAAATTCAATTATGGTAAATTAGATGCTAATGATGATTTATACGACAGCCTAATGGGACCTATTGAAAAATTGGGTGTCATTGCAAAAATCATGGTTATCATTATTGCTGTTGCTGGTGCTGCCATAATAGGGTTAATTACTGCGCTTACTGTAAATGAACGTAAAGAAGAAATAGGTATCATGTTAGCTGTAGGTGAAAGTAAAATAAAAATAGTGATGCAATTTGTAATAGAAGTAACAATAATAGCAATTATTGCATTTATACTATCTTCTTTTACCGGTTCTGTTATTGGAGAAAAAATAAGTTCAACAGTATTAGAAAGTGATATTATCAGTAGCTCTGATAATAATAATAGAGGATTTATGATGAGATCCGCAGGGCAATTTAGTATGGGTAATAGTAAATCAGTAAATACAAGAGGTAATCAAGTTGATATGAACACTAATAGGACACAAAAAAATGATAAGCTGTCATTAGAAAATAATAAAGTAGATATAAATTTTGATATAACCGCTTTAATTCAATTGTTTGGTTTAGGTTTACTTATGTCCATAATAAGTACCATAATACCTTCGCTATATGTTATGCGATTCAATCCAAAACAGATTTTAATTAATAGGACTTAAAGGAGATGAGAGAATGTCCATATTAAGATTAGAAAATATATCTTATGGATATATTGATGGTAATAATAAAAGAATGATTCTAAATAATCTAGATTATACTTTTGAAAAAGGAAAATTTTATTCTATACTAGGACCATCAGGAAGCGGGAAAACAACTTTACTGGCAATTGCAGGTGGATTAGAAAAAGCACAAGAAGGAAATGTCTATTTTGAAGGTAAAAATATTAATGATATAGGACTTGGAAAATATAGAAGAAATAATCTATCTTTTGTGTTCCAACAGTTTAATCTAATTCCATATCTTACAGCTGTTGAAAATGTAGTCAATGTAATGGAAATAACCAATAACCAGGTTCCAAAACCTCATTATACCACTGCCTTAAATTTACTTAACCAATTTGGCATAGTTAAGACAAAAGCTGAAAGAAGCATATATAAGCTATCAGGAGGAGAGCAACAGCGTGTTGCTATAGCTAGAGGACTTGCAACTAATGTTGACTTAATAATGGCTGATGAACCTACTGGGAATCTAGATACTGCTACTGAAAAAGAAATAATCAAGATATTAAGGATGTTAGCAAAAGAATATAATAAATGTGTTATTGTTGTTACTCATTCAGATAGTATAGCAGGTCTTAGTGATATTCAGTTGAAATTAGTTGAAGGTAAGCTTACTGAAAGGATGTAGCACATGGATAGTAATAAAAACAAGGATATATTCAAAGATGGATTTAATTTCAATTTAGATGAGGAAAAGGAATTAGAAACTAATGAAGAGGTTCATAATAATAATGAAATAGAGAATGAATCTAAGATAGAAAATAATATTATTGAAGAAGACAATAGTGTCAAAGATGATAATCATAAAAAGGATTTTCTAGCTAATCTAAACGAAACTAGAAATGCTAGTTTTCAACAAGAAGAATTTACATACCAAAAAACCAGTAATTATAAGAAGTGGATTGTACAAATAATTATATTAGTAATTGCTGTAATAAGTATATATTTAATAGTTAATAGAAAAACAGAATTGATAGATTTTTCTAACATGTTGTATGAAGATGCAGCAGCATGGGCTAATGATAAAAACATTATACTTACTTATGAAGAAGAATACAGCAATGAAATACAAGATGATTATATTATATCTCAAAGTATAGAACCGGGAGAAAAGGTAGGGAAAGATTCAACTGTAAAATTATCCATTTCAAAAGGTAAAGATCCTTATGAAAAGATTGCAGTTCCAGATTTTGATACTAGCTGGTCCAAAACAAGTATTGAGAATTGGATAGAGCAGAACGGTATTATTAATTATAAATTCAATAATATTGAAAGTGAAGAAATACCATCTAATTATTTGATATCATATGAGTTGATAGGTGCTACGGATGAGACATTTGTGAGAAGTTCTGAAATTGAATTTGCTATTAGTTATACAGAAACATTTGATACAGTAGTCGTACCAGACTTTATTAATAAAACCATGATTGATGTAGATATATGGGCAAAAAATAATAATATGGAATATACTTATTCATACGAGAAAAGTTCCTTATATGATGAAGATATCATAATCAATCAAAGTGTTAAGTCTGGAGAAGAAATGGATGTTAATGAGGTATTTTCATTCGTCATATCAACTGGAGATGAAAATGAGACAATAATAATGGAAAACTTTTTGAACAGAACTATTATTGATGCTGACATATGGGCTAAAAATAATCGAATAAGATATACTTATTCTTACGAATATAGCGATATATATCCAGAAGATAGTATCTCATACCAAAGCATAAAAGCTGATGAAGAAATAAAAGAAGGAGATACAGTAAGATTTATCATTTCAAAAGGTACTGAAGAAGAAGAGGAAGAAATCATAGTTATGGATAATTTCCTTAATAGGGCATTACTTGATGTAGATATATGGGCTAAGAGCAATGGAATAGACTATAATTATACTTATGAATATAATTCTATTTACGAAAAGGATAAAATAATGTATCAGAGTATTCCTGATGGAGATGAATTATTAGGTGATGAGGTACTAAATTTTATCGTTTCTAAAGGGGAAGAAATAGTTGTTCCAGATTTCAGTGAATTAACAGTAGCTGAAGCTAAAGAATATGATGATAACTCAATAGATGTTAAAATCATAGAGAAATATGTTAAGGACACCAGAGAGGGAGAATTTTTATCCCAATCCATCAGGGCAGAAGAAGTAGTTGAAGAAGGAATGGAGATGAGGGCAGAATATTCTCTTGGAGATAGAATAACTGTACCTAGCTTCATAAATGAATTGAAGCAGGATATAGAAGAATGGATTGAAGAAGCAAATGATAATGGGGCAAATCTTGATTTGATTGTTAATGAACAAGCAGGAACAGGATTAGAATATGGGAAGATAATATCTCAGAATATTTATAATGATGATATTGATCTGTCTTCTGATATTGAAATTACAATATCATCAGGCTTAACAGTTCCATCGTTTGTAAATATGAGTAAGAGTGAAGTAAGTAACTATTCACAAACCAGTGACCTTAATGTAGAGGTTGTGGAAATATATCAACAGGGAACTAGTGCAGGAAAATTTATTTCACAATCAATTGAAACTGGAACTAAAGTCAATAAAGGTACTTATGTCACAGTTTATTATTCTTTGGGCGATACCATAAATATACCTAAATTTGTTAATAGATCTGTCACTGAATTACAAGAATGGGTTGATGAACAAAATAATAAAGGTGCTCAGTTAACAATAACTAAAACTGAATTACATATTAATGATTTAGATTATGGATTGATTTTTTCTCAAAATATATATAACCAATCTAATGCAGAATTGGATACTAATATTGAGGTTGTAGTTTCTCTAGGAGAACTATATAGTGTGATTAATTTCTCGGAATACTCAGTTAGTGAAATAGAAGATATTGCTGAAGAGAATGACTTGACAATTATTTTTGAAACTGTTAAAGATTCATCATATAGCAGTGGCAAGGTTATTAGTCAAGAGCCTGAAAGTGGAGAATTAATTAGTAAGAAAGATTTTATTAAAATAAGAATTGCTGAATAATACTATAGAGGAGCCTCATAGGCTCCTCTATTTTCTATTTTAATATCTAGCAGAACTGGAAATTTCATGATGTTTAGAAGGGTATTTTTTTAAGTAATATGATTTGTTTTTTACTATTTTTTCGATTAGTTCTATCAATATGTCAACTTCTGAATAATCATTATACAAACCAAAGCTAATTCTAACCATGCCAGGACGTGGATAACGAGGATTTCTTTGCAGTTTATTTATATCATTTTTGGTTAGGTATAATAATTTTTGCACATAAGGTTGAGCACAGAAGCATCCACTTCTTACGCTTATACCGGCTTCTTTTGATAAAATATTGGCTACCATAGAATGATGAAGTCCTTTTATATTGAAAGTAATGATACCTATCCTATTATCACAATTATTTTCATTACCGTATATGACAACGTCTTTAATGCTATTTAATTTATTTAATGTATATTCAGTTAAGTTTAATTCCATGTTTTCTATGTTATGCATCCCTAATTTATTCATTTCCATTAATGAAGCATTCAGGGCAACTACTCCCATGATATTAGGGGTCCCTGCTTCCTCTTTATATGGTACATCATCCCACATAACACTTTTGGGTGTAACTATTTTTACAGTCCCTCCACCAACCTGAGTAGGAGAACCATACTTGAAAACATTCTTTGGACCTATAAGGACACCTGTACCAAAAGGTGCGTATATTTTATGACCAGAGAAAACCAGATAGTCAATATGATCATTTGAATAAGCTGGTTTCATGTCTATAGGTGAATGAGGAATAAGCTGAGCACCGTCAATAAGGATTTTGGCTCCGTACCTATGTGCCAGCTTTGCAAATGCATGAATATCAGTTTTGTATCCAGTAACATTAGAAGCACCAGAAATGGTTACTAATCTAACTTTACCATTATACTTTTTAAGCTTTTGTTCACAGTCTTCTAGAGATAGACTTCCTTTATGGTCCAGATTAATATAGTCCATGTTGAAATTTTTTCTCCATGGCAGATCATTGGAATGATGTTCCATGAATGAGGATAATATTATCCCATTATGAATGACTTGTGATAATTTATTGGAAATTTTATTAATAGCTTCAGTAGTATTCTTAACAAATATGACTGTAGAATAGTCCCTATCCATGTTAACAAAATCAGCTACAGTTTTTCTTGTAGCATCGTATATCTCTGATGATAGATTAGATTTATAGCCAGTTCCACGATGTATAGATGAATACCATGGGGCAAAATCATTTACCGCTTTCATAACAGATGTCAATGGTGGTGTAGTTGCAGCATTATCAAAATTAATTTCTTTGGTGTATTTACCATTAGATAAAGGAATTGATACGTCAGTACCTACTACAAGATATTTATAATTTGGTTGAGAAGAGTAGTAATGCATAAAAATCCACCTCATTTATCTATTACTTCAATCCGCAATAGAGTCTATACCTATTACGGATTGAAGATCTATAAAAATATCAATGATTAACTATATTAAAGCTAATCATTAATAATCAAAATAATATCTATGTTAGATAGTAAAAACCTTTTTTAATATAATATGCCATCTATTTGAATACGTGAAGAAAATGTAAACCCACTTATTTTTGCATTGTAAGTTATAACATATTATTCATGGAAATAGTAAATACTAATATAGGAGGTGATAATTTGAATGAGAGTCTTGTAGTCATTGTAAGAGGTGTAATTGGTTTCTTTTCATTGTTAATATTCACACGTCTACTAGGAAAACAGCAAGTTAGTCAATTAACTTTATTTGAATATATTTTAGGAATAACTATTGGTTCTATGGCGTCTACACTTACTACTGATTTAAGTTCTTCTGCATGGCCCCATTGGGTAGGATTGGTGGTATGGGTGACACTGGTATTCTTAGTTCAGTTACTTGCAATTAAATTTCCTATAGTATCAGAATACATTAATGGAAAACCTAGAGTGTTGATAGCTAATGGGAAAATACTTGAAAAAAATTTAAAGCAATTGAGATATAGCTTATTTGAATTATTAGAACAGTTAAGAATAAATAACATTTTTGATATTAGTCAAGTTGAATTTGCAATACTAGAGACTAATGGACAATTAACAGTATTAAAAAAATCGCAATTTCAAACTTTAACTCCAAATGATATGAATATATCAACTGATTATATAGGACTTAGTAAAGAGCTAATCTATAATGGTGTTATTCTAGAGCATAATCTTAATAAAGTTAATTTAGATGAAAAGTGGTTAATTGATCAATTAAAAACTAGAGGAATTAAGAGTCCGCTAGAAGTTTATTTAGCTGTACTTAAAACATCTGGAGAGTTATATATTGATTTATATAGAGATCATGTAGATGACAAATTAATATAAAATTGGTATAATATGAAAGGAACATTATTAAATGAAAAAGATGATAATAATCACATTTACTTGCATAATTCTAGGAATATTTATATTAATAATGAATTCTGGTGGTTTCTTAAAAAAACCCTTCGGTGAGGATGATGATGTAGAAACCTTGCTCAAGAATTTAAATGAAGATATAGTTAATAGTGATTGGGAAAAAGGCCTAGAAGATATGGAAAAGTTAAAAGATGCATGGGATATGGTGGATAACAGAGTCCAATTTAGTGTTGAAAGAGATGATTTGATGGGTATTGAACTATCTATAGCTAGGCTTATGGGTTCAATCCGTGGTGAAAACAAAGACCAATCTTTAATTGGATTTGAAGAACTAAAATTATATTGGAACAACTTAGAAAAGTAGGTGAATAAATGAGTTTTTATAAAAGTATATCTAAATCTTATGATAACATATTTCCTTTGAAAGAAAGCATGGTTAATTATGTCCTAGGAAGTATTTCAGATTATTCATCATGTAGATTATTAGATATTGGGTGTGCTACTGGACATATGGCTGGAACTATTGCTGCAAAAGGTGTTGAAGTCGTAGGAATTGACCTTAATTCTGAAATGATAAAATACGCAGCGAAAAATTTTGAAGAGGACAATATATCCTTTCAAGTTATGGATATGTTGAAAATAGAAGAGAAATTGGGGAATAGTAGTTTTGATATCCTTACTTGCTTTGGTAATACATTAGTTCACTTGACTAATGAAGAGGAAATCTTCGAAGCTTTAAAGAATATGAAGGCTGTTCTAAAAGCTAATGGAAAGCTTTTGATTCAGATATTGAATTACCAGTATATCTTAGATAAAAGTATTAAAGAGTTACCGATTATAGAAAATGAGTTTATCAAATTTGAAAGATTCTATTCTGAACAAATAAGGGATGAAAGATTAATTTTTGAGACAAGATTAACTATAAAAGATACAGGAGAGATAATTTCAAATGAAATATACCTCTATCCTTTATTGGAAAAACAACTAAATACTTATCTTGAAAAACTAGGATTTCGAAATATTAGGTTCTATAAGAATTTTAATAGAGAACCTGTATCTTATAATCATCTGCCTTTGATTGTAGAGGCGACATTAGGTGAATAAAGATACAGGTGAAAAAGAGTATTATAATATTTAATTAACTGATTTATTGTTATCTTTGTATTTTTTGTTATTTCTTTTGATTTCAATTATAGGTTTTCTAAGGAGTATATTAGAAAGAGCTTTTCCATTATAAGGAATGAGAGGCCATGTATATCGCATACCACTGAAGGTTTCGGTCGTTCCGATAATGATAAGTATGATTATTATACCGGCAAAAAATCCATATGCATTGAATAAACCAGTCAGCAATAATAGGAATAGTCTAAACAAACGTATTGCTAGTGCAAATTCAATGCTTGGAGAAGCAAAGGTGCATATTCCTACAATCGCCATATACAATATGGTTTCTGGTATGAACCAACCTACATCTACAGCGAATTGACTAAGAATCAAACCACCGATTATACCTAGAGAAGTAGATAAGGTATTAGGGGTATGAATTGATGCAATCCTTAACATATCAAGACCTATTTCTAATATGATGAATTGAATGAATAAAGGTATGTTACCAACTTCTTCTGGGCCAACAAACTTTAATGCTTCAGGCAGATACGATGGGTTTAATGCAAACATTAGCCAAAGCGGTGATAATACTGTTGCTATCAAAATGGACAAAAACCTTATCCATCTTATATATGTTCCTATTAACGGATTTTGATAATAGTCTTCCGAATGTTGAGTGAAATGAAAGAATGTTGTAGGAAGCAATATTACACTTGGTGATGTATCTACTATAATAGCAATATGACCTTCGAGTAGATGAGCTGCAACAACGTCAGGTCTTTCTGTAAAACGTACTTGTGGCATTGGGTTATACCATTTTTTCTTTATTAAAAGTTCTTCAAGAGATTTTTCAGCCATGATAAGGGATTCAACTTGAATATTATCGATTTTTTTATGGAGATCATCAAGTAATTTGTCGTTAACCAAATCTGCAATATAACCAATCGACACATCTGTTTTAGAACGTTTTCCGATTGTAGTCATTTCAAAGATTAATCGAGAATCTCTTACTCTTCTTCTTATTAATGCAGTATTGAATATCACTGTTTCAACTAATCCATCACGAGAACCACGTGTTACTTTTTCAAGATCCGGTTCTTCTGGACCTCTTGCAGGATAAGATCTAGCATCAATTATTATACCCTCAGATTGATTTTCTAATATTAAACCAACTGCTCCTGATAGTACAGAATCTCTAATAGTATCATAATCATCGAAGGTTTCAACTTCTATATATCCTATATGACTTGATATCCATTGTTTCAAATCATTTATAGTTGTATTCTGTGAAGGAAGGTTTTGAAGGTTTTCTAGTAACCATAACATTATATCGTCTTTTGCAAATCCATCTATAAAGACAAGATATCCTTTTGTATTGCCAAAAGTAATATCTCGTCCAATGATATCAAAACTTTTTTTGATAGGTAGTATTTTATTGATCACATCTATATTTTTTGTCAGGTTTTTCGATAATCTCATTATAATCTCCTATCCTAAGAATTCAGGTTTTCTTGTGTGGTCAGAGCGAACAGCTTTTTGGAGTATAGTAAAGTCGAATTGGTCAGGATTAAGGTTGAAATCACATGGGAATTTGGTGCCACAATTTTCACATTGGATGTATTGAAAAGAATCTCCATTTTCCCTAGTATCAAATTCAAAAGATACATTCTTATCATTTTGCGGTATATTATTATCACCTGTACCTATTTTATAAGAATAGGTGAAGGTAGCTTGATGTTTTGCCATTAAATTAGTAGAATTACAAACAGGGCAACGTATAGAATTATTTAAATTCATTGAATCACTTCCTCGATTAATTATTTTATATAATCATATAATAAGTATTACCAATTTCTAAGTCATATATGTTGTTTTAGCAAAAAAGTAAAATAAGGACAAAATATTTATAAAAAAATAAGTATAATATGTAAATTAACAAGACAAAATAAAACAAAAAATAAACAAGAATAAACAATATTTTGTAGAAGTATTAGTATATCATTATTTGGAAGTATATTATTAATGGTACAAGGTTAAGGAGGCTTTTATACTATGCTAGATAGAAAATGGACCATGTATATTCTACATCATTCACACACTGACATCGGTTATACTGATTTACAAGAAAGAATTATTTATACTCATGTTGATTACATCAAGTCGGCAGTAAATACAATCAAAGAAGGCTATAAGAATGGAACAATCGATAAAGACTTCAAGTGGAATTGTGAAACATACTATTGTGTAGAAAGATTCTTAGAGGAAGCTACAGAACAAGAGAAAAATGATTTCTATGATGTAGTAAAATCTAATAATATTGGATTATCTGCTACGTATTTGAATTTTAATGATTTAGTTGATAAGGAAGTATTAAACAAAAGAACAAAAGAAATGGTTGATATTTTTGGTGAACAGGGAATTGATGTAAAAGTAGCCATGAATGCAGATGTCAATGGAATTTCTCTCGGAACATTTGATGTATTATTGGATAATAATATCGAATTTTTATTTACTAACATTCATACTCATCATGGAATGTACCCTCTTTATCAAAATCAAAAACCTTATTATTGGGAAAATAAAGATGGTAAAAGATTATTAGTATTCAGCGGAGAACATTACAATTTGGGTAATGCTTTAGGTATAATCTATAACAAGAACATTAATTTCATGACAGAAAACTATTTCGGCAAAACTCAGCCTCAAAATCATATTGATGCACTTAAGCATAATATAGATAATTATCTTGAACAATGCGCTGAAAATGGATATGATTATAACTTTATTCCTGCCTGTGTATCAGGTGTGTTTAGTGACAACGCTCCACCAAATACAGATATTATAAGAACTATAAAAGAGTTTAATGATGTCTATGGTGATGAGATTGAACTTCAAATGGTAACAGTGCAAGAATTCTATGATAAGATTAAAGACCAAGTAAAAGATGCACCAGTTTATACAGGTGATTTAACAGATTGGTGGGCTAATGGTGTGGGAAGTACACCATATGCAGTAAAACACTACAAAGAAGCTCAAAGAATGTACCATTTATGTAAAAGATTAGATAAAGATGGTGACATAAGTAATGAAAAATTAGTAAGAGAAGCAGAAGACAACATGTTACTATTTGCTGAACATACTTGGGGTCATTCTTCTACAATTACTAATCCTTATGATACAATGGTGCAGAATCTAGACATTAGAAATATAAGCTATGCATCTAAGGCACATGAGGCTTCAGCTAAAGATCTTAATAGAATTACTCATAAAAAAGGTGACAAACTTCGTTATTATGATCTAAGTGGTAAGATAAAAGCAATTAATCCATCCAATACAAGATGTAAAAGCATTGTAGAATTCTATATAGAAGTATGGAAATATCAAGGTGTCAAAGTTATTTGTGAATCTACAGGTGAAGAAATGAAGGCTCAGATGTCTTCTCATCCAAGAGGTGTTCTAATCAGCTTTGTAGACACTTTTGAAGCTAATGAAGAAAAAGTCTATAGTTATGAAGAAGTTCTTCAAAAAGAAATTGTTAATACAAGAGTTGCTTATGTAGGAGCAGAAAGAGTCAAAGATATCGTTAATGATTACGATACAACAAATTATAAAATTCCTTATGGCATAGAAAATGATTACTTCAAAATATCTTATGAAATAGGTAAAGGAGTAACTTCCTTCTACAATAAGGTTGATAAGGTTGAGATGCTAAAAGATGGAGATAGTGCATTCTTCACTCCTATCTATGAAAAAACACCAGTAAAAACAGATGTATATGAAGAAAGAAGATTATTAGGTAGAAATATACGTGGTCTTCATGCAGAAAAATATATTGGAAAATTAGTTTATATTAAGATCATTGATAATGGCGAGATATTTACAACTGTTGAACTTATATATGAATTGGAAGGGACTTATTTTAGTTCTGTAGTTATAAAACTATATAATACTCTACCAAAATTAGAGTTTAAATACAAAATAGCCAAAACATTATCTACAGATATTGAAAGTGTATATCTACCATTAACACTTGATAATCTTGATGCAACAAAATATATTGATAAAAGTGATGCTGTCATGAGACCAGGTATCGATCAGATTCCAGGTACTTGTATGGAATATTATCTTGTTGATAATGGCTTGATATATGAATCAGACAAGAATACTATCTTAATCCAAACAAAAGACACACCACTTATATATATGGGAGAATTAAAACATCATCCAATAGTTCTTTGTGACAACAAGGAAGAGAACAATAAAAGAGATGTGTACTCATGGATTATGAACAATACATGGGAAACTAATTTCAAAATGGATTTATCAGGTATAACTGAATACTGCTATACTCTAGACCTTGTTGAAACAACTAATGCACGAGAAAGCTTTAATAGAATGAAAGATGAAAGTTTTGGTATAATCACCTTTATGATTAATGATTAGCGATCAGGTGTTTGCTTTTATTAATATTTATTAATATATTTTATAAAAACACTTGAAAAATTTCTGATAATACATTAATATGAAGTTATAAATGATGAGTGTAACTTATTAAACTCATTAACATATATATTAGTATATAATATGATTAAAAGAATAATTAAATAATGAATCCTATGGGAAAATTGCGAGAGATACCTATTTAAGGAGCCGAAGAAGCAACATAGAAATAGCCATATTTCTATAGAATCTTTCAGGCAAAAGGATCGTAATTGGATGGGAATTCTGGAAAGCTTTTTGAAAGCACCGAAGGAGCAATATCTTAATGATAGAATCTCTCAGGTAAAAATACAGGATAAGAGGCATTTACATTAAAATGCTCTCTTATCCTTTTTTATATTTAATTATACTATCCAATAATGCTTAAAAGGTATGGCTAGATTACCGAGCGAAGATAGTATAGGGGAATATGGAGCAGTGAGCCAGGACGGCGAACTCAGCTTTTTAAACATGGACGTTTAATTAGCTGACGAAATATTCCCCTATACTATCTGAACGACTGTTATGCTATATGGTTTTTAAATCATAATACTAATATATTCTATATAAGTCCAATTAAATAATTGTTATATAGCGGCAATTATTTATATCTATTAGACTTATGAAATCAAGAAAAATATATTGAGCTTATTTAAATTGGGTGTATAGATGCTTAAGTTCAATATATAGATTAGGGAGGTTTACATATGGAACAAAGTAAAAGAACAGCTTTATACAATACTCATAAGAAATATAATGGAAATATAGTTGATTTCGCAGGTT
Source organism: Vallitalea maricola (assembly GCF_036985595.1). Taxonomy (NCBI): domain Bacteria; kingdom Bacillati; phylum Bacillota; class Clostridia; order Lachnospirales; family Vallitaleaceae; genus Vallitalea; species Vallitalea maricola. The sequence goes on from NZ_BTPU01000017.1 coordinate 41,438, forward strand.
TTGAACTTCCATTATATTATGAGAGTATTCTTGAAGAGCATAATGCTGTAAGAAATAATGCAGGGATGTTTGACGTAAGTCATATGGGCGAAGTTACAGTTAAGGGAGAAGAGGCAGAAAAATACATACAGAATCTAGTTACCAACGATATATCAGTTATTACTGATAATGGAGTTATGTATACACTTATGTGCTATGAAAACGGTGGTGTAGTAGATGACTTGTTAGTCTATAAATATAATACCACTGACTACCTCCTTGTCATTAATGCAAGCAATATTGAAAAAGACTACAATTGGATGGTAGAGCAAAAAGGTTCATTTGATGTTGATTTAGAAAATATTAGCGATGATGTAGCAGAAGTTGCACTACAAGGACCAAAAGCACAAGAAATACTCCAAAAATTGACAGACACTGATTTACAGGCAATCACATTTTTTAGATTCAATGAGAACGTGTTAGTCAATAATAACAAATGTATTGTATCAAGAACAGGATATACAGGAGAAGATGGTTTTGAAATATATACTTCTCTAGACAATATAGTCAATATATGGGAAGCAATAATGGAAGCTGGTAAAGATGAAGGATTAAAACCTGCTGGGTTAGGTTGCAGGGATACACTTAGATTCGAGGTTGCATTACCTTTATATGGAAATGAAATAGATAAAGACATAACTCCATTAGAAGCATCTTTAGGATATTTTGTAAAATTAGATACAGATTTTATAGGTAAAGATGTGTTGATTAAACAAAAAGAGCAAGGACTATCAAGAAAACTTGTGGGTATTGAATTACTTGGAAAAGGTATAGCTAGACATGGTTATGATATTTTATCACCTGAAGGAGATAAGATAGGGGTTGTTACTACAGGTTATCAATCACCATCAGTAGGTAAAACTGTAGCTCTTGGTTTAATTGATATAGATTATACAAAAATGGGTACAGATGTAAGTGTTAAGATCAGGAAAAAACAAGTACCAGCTAAGGTAGTAAGCAAAAAATTCTACAAGAAAAATTATTCCAAATAGTTAACAAAAGAGGCTATGCCTTGTTTATATCTACACTAAATAATATAAAATAAATTTAGGAGGAATTAACAATGAAAATTATGGAAGATTATTATTACACTAAAAATCATGAATGGGTTAAAGTAGATGGGAATACTGCAATAATAGGTGTGTCAGATTACGCACAACATGCTATGGGTCAAATAGTTTATGTGGAATTACCAGAAGTAGATGATGAATTCGCTAAGGAAGATGCATTTAGTGTTGTAGAATCAGTAAAAGCTGCATCAGACATATATATGCCTGTTGGAGGTACAATAGTAGAGGTTAATGAAGATTTGGATGATGAGCCAGAATTAATTAATACTGACCCATATACTAATTATATCTGTAAGATTGAATTAGCTGATGAAAATGAAATAGAAGATCTTATGAATGCAAAAGAATACGAAGAGTTCTGCGATAAATAAAAATTAATATGTAAGGAGGTAGGTAGCTTATGTTTCCATATTTACCACATACAGAAGAAGATATAAAGAGTATGTTAGAAGTTATAGGGGTAGAGAGCATAGATGCTTTATTTGATGATGTTCCTGAGAAAATAAGGTTAAAGGAATTATTGAAGATTAATAAACCAATGAGTGAATTAGAAGTAAGTCAGTACATGAAAAAGTTTGCTGACAGTAATAAAGGAGTAGATGATTTGGTATGTTTCTTAGGAGCAGGAGCATATGACCATTATATACCATCTATTATAAAACATATAACTTCACGTTCTGAATTCTATACTGCTTACACTCCATACCAGCCTGAAATCAGTCAAGGTACATTACAGGCTATATTTGAATATCAAAGCATGATATGCGAATTGACAGGTATGGATGTAGCCAATGCTTCATTATATGACGGTTCTACTGCTACAGCAGAGGGAGCACTTATGGCATGTGGAGCCACAAGAAGAAATAAAATTGCTGTTTCTAGGACTGTAAGTCCAGGTACAAGAAAAGTTTTAGAGACTTATACAAAATATAAGGGAATAGAACTTATTGAAATAGAAGAAAATGATGGCGTTACTGATATAGATGATTTAAGAAATAAGATGAATAAAGATGTTGCAGGAGTAATTGTTCAAAATCCTAATTTCTTTGGAATTATAGAAGATATGAGTGAAGTAGAAAAAATTACCCATGATTCAAAAGGACTGTTAATGATTAATGCAGACCCAATATCACTGGCTATTCTAAAAACTCCAGGTGAATATGGTGCTGATATAGTTATTGGTGAAGGGCAAAGTCTAGGTAATCCACTTAATTTTGGAGGTCCATATCTAGGATTTATTTCCTGTACTAAAAAATTGATGAGAAAACTTCCAGGCAGGATAGTAGGTCAGGCAGAAGATGTAAATGGAAAAAGAGGTTTTGTGTTGACTCTACAAGCTAGAGAACAACATATAAGACGTGATAAAGCAACTTCCAATATTACATCCAACCAAGGTCTTAACGCTCTTACTGCGGCGATATATCTTAGTACTCTTGGTAAAGAAGGATTAAAAGAAGTAGCTTACAATTGTCTTAAAAAAGCTCATTATGCTGCTGAACTAATAGGTAAGTCCAGTAAATACGAACTCAGGTTCAATAAACCATTTTTCATGGAGTTTGTGGTTAAGAGCAGTATAAAACCTGAAAAAATTAACAAAGAGCTTCTACATAACAATATTCTTGGAGGTTATGAATTAGGAGGGGATTACAGTAATTATAATGATGATATACTCCTATGTGTAACTGAGAAAAGAACAAAGAAACAAATAGATGATTTAGTAAACATAATGGAGGGGATGTAAATGATAGAATATGATAAATTGATTTTTGAGGTATCAAAAGATGGTAGAAAAAGTTATAGCCTTCCAGAGTGTGACGTACCTGATATTAACATAGAGGAACTTATTCCAACTGAGTTTCTTAGAAAAGAAGATGCACAGCTGCCACAAGTAAGTGAAGTAGATGTAATACGTCATTTTACGTTGTTATCTAATAAGAATTTTGGTGTAGATACTGGATTCTATCCTCTTGGTTCTTGTACAATGAAATATAATCCTAAGATAAATGAAGATATGGCTTCCCTTGATGGATTCACAAAACTTCATCCTTTACAGCCAGAAAGCACAGTTCAGGGAGCATTAGAACTAATGTATAACCTACAAGAAAGTCTACAAGAGATAACAGGTATGTCAAAAGTTTCTTTACAGCCTGCTGCAGGGGCTCAAGGAGAATTGACAGGACTTATGATAGTTAAGGCATATCATGATTATAATGGTAATCATAATAAGAAAAAAATCATTATCCCAGATTCTGCACATGGTACTAATCCAGCTAGTACTAGCATGGCAGGTTTTACATCTGTTGAAATTAAATCAAATGACAAGGGAATTGTAGATATTCAGGCGCTAAAAGAAGTATTAGATGAAGATGTTGCAGGACTTATGCTTACTAATCCTAATACACTTGGTCTGTTTGAAAAGGATATTCTCACTATATCAGAGCTGGTTCATGAGGTAGGAGGGTTACTATATTATGATGGTGCCAATATGAACGCTAATATGGGAATAACACGCCCTGGGGATATGGGATTCGATATTGTCCATCTTAATCTGCATAAGACATTTTCAGCACCTCATGGAGGAGGAGGACCAGGCAGTGGACCAGTTGGTGTCGTTAAAGAATTAGCTCCATTCCTTCCAAGGCCAATAGTTGAGAAAGAAGGCGACGATTATACTCTTAAAAATGATATAGAAACATCTATAGGAGCAGTTAAAAACTTCTATGGTAATTTTGGAGTGCTTGTAAAAGCTTACACGTATATTCTAACTATGGGTGGAGAAGGCTTGAAACAGGCAAGCAGATTAGCAGTACTTAATGCTAATTATATGAAGGAAAGATTAAAAGTAGATTATATATTGCCAGTTGATGAGGTATGCAAACATGAATTTGTTTTAGGCGGATTAGGAGAAAATGAAGGTCACGTAACAACATTAGATGTTGCCAAGAGACTTATGGATTATGGATATCATCCACCTACAATATATTTTCCCCTTATAATAGATAATGCTTTAATGATAGAACCTACAGAAACTGAAAGCAAGGAAAATATGGATGGTTTTATAGATGCACTTATCAAGATAAAAGAAGAGTCCATTAGTAATGCAGAGGAATTGAAAAAAGCTCCATTTAAAACTTGTATCAGAAGATTTGATGAAGTTACAGCAGCTAGAAAACCAATATTACGCTACACAAAATAATCTTAATAAATGGGAGGTGGATCAATGAAGGATATTATTGTAATAGGTGGTGGACCTGGAGGTTATGTGGCAGCCATAAGAGCCGCTCAGCTTGGCGGGAAAGTTTGTATAATCGAGAAGGATACATTTGGTGGTACTTGTCTTAATAGAGGCTGTATACCTACAAAAGCTCTATATAGAAATGCTGAGATAATAAATACCTTAGGTAGAAGTGAACAATTTGGTATAGACATAGAGAGCTATAAAATTAATTATAAGAGCGTACTAAAAAGGAAAGATGACATAGTAGATAAATTAGTCAGTGGTGTTGAAAAGTTATTGAATGATAACGGTATTTTGATAATAGATGGTACAGGTATAATAAAAGACCAGCAAACTGTAGAAGTTATCAAAACAAACGGTGATACAGTGATTATAGAAGGAAAAAGTATAATAATAGCAACAGGTTCAATGCCTGTAAAACCTCCTATTGATGGAATCTGCGAACCAAATGTCCTTACAACCAAAGAAATATTGGAGTGTGAAGAGATACCAGAAAAATTAGTGATTATAGGCGGTGGCGTTGTTGGTATGGAATTTGCTAGTATTTTCAATGCTTTTGGGTCACAAGTTTCTGTAATAGAGTTTCTGCCTAATATTTTAAGTGGTGTGGATATAGGTATTTCAAAACGTTTTAAATCAATGGCAAAGAGAAAAAATATTGATATCATGAATAATTCAAAAGTCAATAAGATTATTAGTGATGACAATAAACTGCAAGTATGTTACGAAAGCAAAAATAAAGAAAAGATAGTAGAGGCAGATAAGATATTGGTTGCAGTAGGAAGAAAACCTAATCTGGAAAACATAGGTTTAACTGAAATCGGTATTGATTATGATAGTAAGGGTATCAAAGTTGATGGAAATAATGAAACATCTGTAAAAGGAATATATGCTATAGGGGATGTAAACGGTAAGATAATGCTTGCACATGCGGCTTCCTATCAAGGGATTGAAGTAGTCGATCATATAATGGGTGTTGGCTCAGATGAAGAGTCTCAAGTGGTACCAAGCTGTATATTTGTTTTTCCGGAGATTGCTTGTGTAGGTATGACAGAACAACAAGCAAAAGAAGAAAACATTAATGTGAAAATTGGCAAATTCATGTTTTCAGCTAATGGAAAAGCAATGGCTCTAGGAGAAGATGAAGGATTTGTTAAGATTATTGCAAGTGAAGAAGACGATGCAATATTAGGTATGCATATATTAGGACCTCATGCATCTGATTTAATACATGAAGGAGTTTTAGCCATACAAAATGGTTTAAAGACTATGGATGTTATTAAGACAATCCATGCTCATCCAACTCTTGGAGAAGCTATACACGAAGCAGCCTTAGATACTCAAAATAGGGGAATACATATAATGCCAAAGAAATAATGTTAAGCAATAATGAATAAATGCTTTATTAAATAAAAGAAAATACATCTGTATATTAATAATAATTAACAGATGTATTTTTTGACTTTTAATATAATTAGTTTACATATTTGATGTATGTTACTTAGTTAATTTATTATCAATGTAAATATAAATAAGCCAATCAAAAAAATGGAAAAAAATATTAAAGATGAATATTTAAATCACAAAAAATATTACTGAATTAAATCAAAAATATTTAAAAATGGTTTTCCATAGTATATACTGACATTATAAGACATTTCACATATTAATTATTCAGGTATAAATACATATATACAAGAATTATTTTGTTAAGTATCATGACTGAACTTAAAAATTACTAATAGAGTTTGTAATACGTGAATATATTATACTCAGGGAATAGGGTGCAAAAAAGAGTTACTGCCAATATAATTATTAGAAAAGAGGGTTATATGGATTCGATTGATATTAGTATTTTAAGATTATTGCAAAAAAATGCAAGATCCACTGTTTCAGAAATAAGCTCCCAGATCAATTTGTCTATATCAGCTGTAAGTGATAGGCTGAAAAAACTTGAATCCGGAGGTATCATAGATCAATATACAACAATTATCAACCCTAATTATCTGAATAAAAGATTGACAGCAATCATGTTCATTGCTATTGATAGACCTAAGTATACTGATGATTTTATTAACTTTATCAAGGAAACAGATGAAATACTTGATTGTCTGTATATAGCTGGTGAATATGATTATTCATTAAAGATTGTTACTAAGGATACGTTTTCTCTAGAGCAACTATTGAATAAAATAAAAGCAATTGAAGGTATCAAAAAAACTAAAACAAACGTAGTTTTATCTACAGTCAAGAATGCACACTCAATTATTCCATCAATGGAGACGTCAAAATAGAAAATATTTATTAATATCCTGTTGGTAGTATACAGTTGTTAGCTAATACCGATTACAGCTACATACTGTATAATATATATAAATTATTTAAGGAGGAGGAAATTTATGATTATAGGTGTATTAAAAGAAATTAAAAACAATGAAAACAGAGTAGGATTAACTCCTGCAGGTGTAAGTGCTCTAGTAAAAAATGGTCACACTGTATATGTTGAAACTAAGGCAGGGCTTGGCAGTGGTATCACTGATGAAGAATATGTTGAAGCTGGTGGGGTTATAAAAGAAAAGAATACTGATATATTCGATACAGCAGATATCATAGTAAAAGTAAAAGAGCCTTTAGAATGTGAATATGACCTATTCAAAGAAGGTCAAACACTATATACATATCTACATCTTGCTCCTAATGAGCCTCTTACTAAAGCTTTACTTAAGAAAAAAGTTACTGGTATAGCTTATGAAACTGTTGAAGAAAAAGATGGTTCTTTACCATTATTGGTTCCTATGAGCGAAGTAGCAGGAAGAATGTCAACTCAAGTTGGTGCACATTTACTTCAAAAGTATAATGGTGGAATGGGTGTTCTACTTGGTGGTGTTCCAGGAGTTTTACCAGCAGAAGTTGTTATTATAGGTGGAGGAATCGTTGGTACCAATGCAGCAAAAATGGCTTTAGGTCTTGGTGCTAGAGTAACAATACTTGATATCAATGCTCATCGTCTTGCGCAATTAGATGATATATTTGGCGGAAGAGTTTCAACACTTATCTGTAACGATTATAATATCTGTCAAATGGTTAAAAGAGCTGATTTATTAATTGGTGCTGTACTTGTAAAAGGTGCGAAAGCTCCTAAGATAGTAAAAGAAGAAATGGTTAAGACAATGAAGAAAGGTTCTGTTATAGTTGATGTAGCTATTGACCAAGGTGGTTCTATAGAAACTATAGATCATATAACTACTCATGACAATCCATGTTATGAAAGATATGGAGTTATTCATTATAGTGTAGCCAATATGCCAGGAGCTGTTCCAAGAACTTCTACTTATGCTTTAACAGGTGTAACTCTTCCATATCTTGTAAAAATGGCTAATAAAGGTGTGAAAGAAGCTTTACTTGAAGATAAGAGATTATTATTAGGTCTTAATACTTATGATGGAAAGGTAACTTATGATAATGTAGCAACAGGATTAAATCTAGAATATTTTGATCCTGAAACTTTATTGAAATAATAAATCAATAAAAAGGGGCTGTCTCATTATACATTTTTTAGATAATTAATTGCCAGTAAGATAGATATTGATTAGCTGTTTTACTAGGTCATCTTTAATAAAATGTATTGTGAGCAGTTCCTTTTTGTTATAACAGTATTGTCTCTTAACATATTGAAAATTATATAACAAATTTGATATTGATATAATATTTGTTTTTATATCATATTTAATATTAATATGTTATAATTAAATGTAAGGAGGCGAAAGCAGTAATGTATAAAAAACCGTACATAGTAAGTGATAGATTAATACTAAGGTTAGCTGAAAAGGATGACACAGATGAAGTATATGAATATCACTTAAGGAACAAAGATTACTTGGCTCCATTTGAACCGGAACATAATGACAGATATTATACAAGAGAACGCTGGGGAAAATTAAATCAAAGAAGTCTAAAAGATGCTGAAGAAGGTAAAGCTATAAGACTATTCATTTTTAGAAAAGAAGATAATAAAAGAGTTATTGGAGAATTGAATTTTGAGTTTATCATGAAAAAACCTATGTGTTCATGTGAAATTGGATATAGTATGGATGAACATGAACAAGGTAAAGGTTATATGACAGAAGCTGTGAAGTTAGGTACTGATTATGTGTTTAGAGAGCTTAATCTTATGAGAATCAGCGGAGGCTATAGTAAGAGCAATGAAAAAAGCGGTAACGTTATGAGAAAAGTGGGTTTTGTAGGAAATAATTTAATAAAGAATTATATGCTGATTAATGGAAAATGGGAAGATATAATATTTTGTTACTTATATAATAATAATTGGAAGGATAAATAGGAGGCGAATTCTTTTATTAATAATCAGTTGAAGTGTTGTTAATAATTTGATTTCTAAATGAAATGGATGAATTTATAAAATAATGCTTAGGAGGAAGGTTAAAATGGACAATGTAACAAAAGAAGTAATCATTGATAATTATAAGCAAAGAAATATTAAGGCAGAATTTTATAATACAATAGAAGAGACGAACCAAAGAATATTAGAATTAATACCACCAAAATGTTCTGTTGGAGTTGGACATTCCAATACTCTAGAACAAATAGATGTGATTAATCAACTGAGTAATAGAGGAAATGAAGTTATAGATAAGACATCAGCAATAAGTGAAAAACAAATCAAGGAGTTCAAGAAGGAGTCCCTTACTGCAGATTGGTACATATGTGGAAGCAATGCTGTTTCAATGGACGGGCAGATTGTAAATATTGATCATAGTGGTAATAGAGTTGCAGCTCTTATGTACGGACCTGACAATGTAATTCTAGTTATTGGTGTTAACAAAGTAGTTGGTACTCTTGATGAAGCAATAAACAGAGCCAAGAATATAGCTGCTCCCAATAATGCAATAAGAGCAGACTACAAGCCACCTTGTGTTTATTTGAAGAAATGTGTGGATTGTACATCTAGCGAGAGAATATGCAATTACCTTACAATCATACAAGGTCAAAAAGATAAAGATAGATTGAAAGTGTTAATTGTAGATGAGGAATTAGGATATTAGTGAAGGAAATTAAGGTAAATATAGGGGACATATTAACGTTAAAAACGGATTATATGATAGTCCCCTAAAAACTTTTTAATATGGATTGAAAAAGTTTTTTTGATATGCTATAATTTACTTAAATTAAAAAAACAATTCAAATTATATTTTTTTGGGAACTTTTTAAAGTGATTTTAAAAACTATAAGAACATAAAGGAGAAATGAAAATGAGTTATTTCAATGTAGAAAATGTTAAATATGAAGGATCAAAATCTAAGAATCCATTATCATTCAAGTATTATAATAAGGATGAAGTTGTTGCTGGTAAACTAATGAAAGAGCATCTTAGATTTGCTATGAGCTATTGGCATACTCTAGCAGCAAATGGTTCAGATCCATTCGGAGTAGGCACATATGTTAGAGCATGGGATGGGTTAGAAGGAATGGAACTTGCTAAAGAGAGAGCTAAAGCAGGTTTTGAATTAATGCAGATTCTTGGGATGGAGTATTATTGTTTCCATGATGTAGATGTTGCTCCAGAAGGAAAAACTTTACAAGAAACATTGGATAATCTTGATGAAATGGTGGATTACCTAGAAAAACTTCAACAAGAAACAGGTGTAAAATTATTATGGGCTACATCTAACATGTTTAGCCATCCAAGATTCGTACATGGAGCTGCAACTTCATGTAATGCTGATGTATTTGCTTATTGTGCCGCAAAAGTTAAAAAGATGCTTGAGGTAGCAAAACGTCTTGGTGCTGAAAACTATGTTTTCTGGGGTGGACGCGAAGGATACGAAACACTACTCAATACTAACATGGAATTAGAACTTGACAACTTAGCTAGATTCTTAAAAATGGCTGTTGAGTACGCCGAGGAAATAGGATTCACTGGACAATTCTTAATTGAGCCTAAACCAAAAGAACCTACAAAGCATCAATATGATTTTGATACTGCTACAGTACTTGCGTTTTTAAGAAAATATAACTTAGATGGATATTTCAAGATGAACATAGAAGCTAATCACGCAACATTGGCAGGACACACTTTCCAACATGAACTTCATACTTGTCGAATTAATGATGTACTTGGAAGCATTGATGCAAATCAAGGTGATATCCTGCTTGGATGGGATACTGATCAATTCCCAACTAATATCTACGATAGCACTTTAGCTATGTATGAAGTACTTAAAAATGGAGGAATCGCTCCTGGAGGATTGAACTTTGATTCCAAATTAAGAAGAGGTTCATTTGAGTTGGATGATTTATTATACGGTTATATCGCTGGAATGGATAATTTTGCAAAAGGTCTATTAGCAGCAGCTAAACTATTAGAAGAAAACGCTCTTGAAGAATATGTTGATAAGAGATATAAGAGCTATACACAAGGTATTGGAAAAGATATCGTTGATGGAAAAGTTGGTTTGAAAGAGTTAGCAGAATATGCTCTTGAAAATGATCAAATCGTTAATGAATCTGGTCGCCAAGAACTATTAGAAACTATAGTCAATGATTATATCTATAATGCATAAACATATATCTTAATTCTATAAGTATGTTATAATCATATAATAAGATTTAAAGAAGTAAGTATGACTATATTCACTACAGGATAATAAATGTTAATTATACTATTTTGTAGGGGTAGTCATACTTAACTGTTTTTATTAATCATAGCATACAATAAAGATAACAAAGATGGTGATTATATGATATTGCTTAATACAATAAATCAACAAATAATTAAAGAAACCAATAGAGCTAGAATACTGAAGTTGATAAAAGAGAAAAAAGAGATAACAATCAAGGATATTGCAAAAGAATTAGGTACAAGTATTCCCACAGTAATCTCTAATGTCAATGAGTTAATAGAGATAGGTATAATCAAGGAAGGCGGTGTAGCTGAATCTTCGGGAGGCAGGAAACCAGTTCTAATAAGATTTGTACCTGAATCCAGATTAAGTTTTGGAATAAATATATCTCCTAAGAGAATCAGTATAGCCTTAATGAATCTTGATGCAAAGATTTTAGTTGAAAAATCAACAGAATATAATGATTCCTATTCGTTTGACAAGATTTTATCAAGAACAAAGGAAATTATTGAATCCATAATTACAGAAAATGAAATTGATAGAAATAAAATATTAGGTATTGGATTTTCTTTACCGGGAATAGTAGATGAAGAAAATCTAATTTTAGAAAATGCACCAAATATAAATGTAAAAGGATTTGACTTTAGGCCCTATGAGAAGTTTTTTGGGTTCCCTGTATATATTGAAAATGAAGCTAATGTTGCTGCTATAGGTGAATCAGAGCTAGGGATATCTTCGCATTATAACAATATGGTTTTCGTATCAATCACAGAAGGTATCGGTACAGGAATAATTATCCAAAACACACTATATAAAAGTACAAACAAAAGAGCTGGAGAATTTGGACATATGAGAATTACTGATGACCAGATAAAATGTAATTGCGGTCGTACTGGCTGTTGGGAAATGTATGCTTCAGAAACAGCTTTATTAAAAAGATATAATGATAAGTCAACTACAAAAGTTAGTACAGTAAGTGAACTTATCTCAAAAATCGAAGAAAAAGACATTATAGCATGTGAAGTTTTTAATGATTACATCAGATATTTGGCTGTGGGTATAGAAAATATTATACTTACTCTGTCTCCAGAAAAGATAATCATTGGAGGAAAAATCAGCAAGTATCATAAGTTATATGAAAAGAACTTGGTAGAGTATATTAATAGAGAAAGTATATTATATCCTATTGAAGAATCTATAATTGGTTATTCAATATTAAAAGGACGTGCATCAATACTTGGAGCTGGTTTATTGCCAGTCTATCAATTAATCAGGACAGGAGCTACAACGTTATAAATAAGATTATCAAAACAATAGAGGAGTGATTTATAATGTTTTTAGGCATAGACCTTGGGACATCTTCGGTTAAACTTATTGCTGTTGATGAAAATGGGCATATATTAGGTGAAAGCGTAAGAGATTACCCTATATATTATCCAGAATTAAATTATGCAGAACAAAATCCAGAAGATTGGTGGTCTGCTACAAAAGAAGCACTGAAAGAAATTGTTGATAAGATAGATGTTGAAGTAGATGAAATAGAGTCCATAGGTCTTAGCGGACAGATGCATGGGCTTGTTATATTAGATGAAAATGATAATGTTCTCAGACCTGCACTATTATGGTGTGACCAAAGAACCAAAGAAGAATGTGACGAGATAACGGAACACTTTGGAAAAGATAAATTAAGAGACTTGACAGCTAACAAAGCCTTAACAGGATTTACAGCCCCTAAAATCCTATGGGTCAAGAAAAATGAACCTGAAATATTCAATAAAATAAATAAGATCATGTTACCAAAAGATTATATAAATTATAAACTTACAGGAAATTTCTCAACTGATGTCTCAGATGCATCAGGTATGCTACTAGTAGACGTAAAAAATCGAACATGGTCAAAAGAAGTTCTTGATTTCTTAAATATCAAGGAAGAAATGCTGCCAAAACTATACGAATCATCTGATAGCGTAGGTAATTTAAAAGACGACCTAAAAAAAGAAATAGGTATCACTTCAGATATAGTCGTAGCCGCTGGTGCTGGTGACCAAGCAGCAGGAGCAGTAGGAACTGGAGTTGTAGAAGAAGGTACAATCTCAGTGGCATTAGGTACCTCAGGAGTTGTCTTTGCAGCCCACGATAAGTTTGCTGTTGACGATGAAGCTAGAGTACATTCATTTTGTCACGCCAATAACAAATATCACAGCATGGGAGTTATGCTTTCCGCAGCTTCATGCCTAAAATGGTGGGTAGAAGAAGTTAACAAAAATATATCCTTTGACGAATTATTAAAAGAAGCTAGTGAAATAGAACCAGGAAGCAATGGACTTATATTTCTACCATATCTAATGGGAGAAAGAACCCCTTATCCTGACCCAGACGCGAGAGGATGCTTTATCGGTCTCACCATCACACATACAAGAGCACATATGACAAGAGCTATACTAGAAGGTGTATCCTTCGGACTAAGAGATTCCCTTGAAATACTTAAAGAACTAGGTGTACCAATTAAAGAAGTCCGAGTATCAGGGGGAGGAGCCAAAAGTGATCTATGGCGACAAATATTAGCCGATATCTTTGATTGCAATATCAATACCATTAACACCAATCAAGGACCTGCCTTAGGAGGTGCTATACTAGGATGTGTAGCAACAGGCAAATACGATACTGTTGAACAAGTATGCAACAAATTAATTAAAGTCACCAATACAATAAAACCTATAAAAGAAAATGTTAAGCAGTACAACAAAACATATGAAATTTACCATGAACTGTACAGTACCCTAAAAAATACTTTTAATAAATTAAGCAAAATATAGTCTTTAGGATTACTGTTTAAGCTCTAGGATACTTGTTAGATAATTCTCTAAGAGGAATCCTAGAGCTTTATATTATATTTTTTTTGGATTTTATTAATCCTAATATAAAAACAAGTAATAGCCCAACAGTTATATAATAAAGAAGAAAAAGTTTTTGAGATTATATTGACGAATACTTAAAGCAAAATAGTATATGTATATGTGGAGTAGTGAGGCAGGACGCCGAACCCAGCTTTTGCAGGACGAGCAAGTAGCTGGCGAAACATATACATATACTATTTTGCAATAACCAAGTCAGAACAAAACACTCTTTCTGACTTACTTGCACTAATATATCTTACATCCAATTTTTTAATTGACTTCCCATTAACAAAGGAGTAAAATTACTATAATTATGTAATTTATGATATTACATGAAATACATAATAAATTACATATATATTGACTAAAATATAAATAAGGCAAGGAGGTATTCAATGAAATTTCTAAATAGATTAGAAAGAAAACTAGGTAGATTTGCAATAAGAAATCTAATGTTATATATAGTATTATGTAATGCTTTTGTTTATATCTTTATGAGGTTTTCTCCTATACAAACCACATTAAACTTAGCACTAATACCACAATTAATAAAACAAGGTGAAATCTGGAGACTAGTTACTTTTGTATTCTTTCCACCTACCACCAGCATGTTCTTCTTAGTATTCGTATTATACTTTTACTATATGATTGGCAGTACCCTAGAACATGAATGGGGAAGCTTCAAGTTTAATATCTATTATTTATTAGGAATCATAGGAGCTATAGTAGGAGCCTTCATAACAAATATACCAGTGGTTAGTTCCTTCTATATTAATTTATCATTGTTCTTAGCATTTGCTAGACTCTATCCAGATTACCAAGTATTATTATTCTTTATTATACCAGTAAAGATGAAATGGTTGGCATGGTTAGATTGGGCATATTTCGCTTATATAATATTAATGGGTAATTCTTCAGCCAGATTAGCAGCTATAATGGCACTAATTAATTTCTTTATATTCTTTGGAAAAGAAATAATTACTGGAACAAGAAATACCACAACCAGTTATTATAGAAAAAAACAATATAATGCAGGATTAAATAGTAATAAAAAAGCGTATGTTCATAAATGTACTGTTTGTGGAAGAACTGAACTTGATGACAAAAACTTAGAATTCAGATATTGTTCAAAATGCCATGGCTATCATGAATATTGCATGGACCACCTTCATGATCATGAGCATATCAAAGAAGATAATTAATTTAAAATAATATATATTATTGAAATAATATAAAGATAAAAAACATAGAATAAAAATATCCAATTAAATCTTGGAGTTTTTATTCTTTTTTTGTCTGTTTCTATAAATTTACTTTCTTAATGTAATATATTTCCTTATTTAACTAAATATAATATTGTTTGCTGTTTGTATACTTGTGCAATAAGTTGGTTTTATGGTATATTATAAGTGAATATGTGTAATATTATACTTGTATTAACATATTTTATTTAAAAAGAGTTGTATTTGTTTGGTGTCTACAATTCTTAAGATAAAAAGGAGGAGCACATATGTTAAAAAAAGTATTCAGTAAATCATTTGCTACAATTTTAATTGCTGCCATGATGGCAACTATGGTATTTAATCCTATTAAATCTACAGCACAGGGTATACCATCAATTACGGTATCTAAGACTAATGTTACACTAAACAGTTCACTAGAAGTTACAATAGAAAATGGAAGCCTTAGAGATGATGCGTGGGTTGGATTATATGAGATTGACGTAACACCAGATGGTGACCCAACATCAATTTGGTGGAAGTATTTATCTGAGGTAGGCGTTAATAATGGTAATGGAACATTTACATTAGATTTATCCAGTATAGGCAGTGACAGATTCAGACCTTCTGCTAGGTATAAACTTGTTCTATTCAATGATGACATAGGAGGATATCCTATAGATGCAAGTGTGAATTTCAACCTAGTAGATGATATCAGAGAAGGTGTTGGAGATTTAGAAGTACTAGTAGTGAGTGATGTACATATTGGAGATTCTATAGCAAAAGAAAAATTCAAGAAAGTATTAACTAGATCAGAGGAACTATTGACCAATATGGATGGAATACTTATAGCTGGCGACTTTACAAATGCTGGTGATAGTGGCGAATACGATAATTTTATGGAAGTTTATAATCAGTATGCTCCTCAAAATGCTTTAAGATTATGGGTAATGGGTAACCATGATTATTGGAATGGCTTATTACCTGTTCATGCACAAGATAGATTTGAAAGCAAAACAGGTGAGAAAATACATTCTCATAAAATATTAGAGGGATATCATTTTATACAAGTAAGCACAGAAGGTAGAGAAACACATGGTAAATTCACCGATTCATTGAAATTTTGGTTAAAAGAACAACTGGAAATATCTGCTAATGATGACCCATCAAAACCTATTTTTGTTACAGTACATCAGCATATATCTAATACTGTATATGGAAGCCATGAATGGGGAAATCCTGCGTTATATGATGTATTAGACGATTATCCACAGGTAATAACTTTTTCAGGTCATTCCCATTATGCAATAGATGATGAAAGGTCAATTCATCAAAGAGATTTTACTTCAGTAGGTACAGCTTCTACAAACTATATGGAATTAGAAGGAGGAAAAATCCAAGGGAGTGTACCACCTGGCGGTAAAGAATTCAGCGAGGGATTGTTATTGAATGTTAATAAAGATACAAATAAAGTAACCTTGAAACGTATGGACTTTTATAATGATAGAGTTATAAAAGATGATTGGATAATTGAATATCCATCTGATAAAACAAAATATATATACACAGATGATCGTGTAGATAGAAGTGAGAATCCATACTTTGAAGATGTAGCCCAACTTGAGCTCAATTATATACAGCCAGATACTGTAAGAATTACATTTGATCAGGCTAAAGATGAAGATATGGTTCATTCCTATAAAATTCAAGCAGTGAATAAATCAAATGGTAATCTTGAGAAAGAGGTTTTAGCTTTTTCAGAATTTTATAATTATCCAATGCCAGATAAACTATCATTTGATATAGATGGATTATCTAGCAATGTTGAACATGAAATCATAGTTACAGCATTAGATTCATTTGGTAAAGAAAGTGTAGAGCCTTTAAAAGGAATAGCTGTAAGACCAACTCTAACTTTATCAGAAAGTGCAGTAAATATTAACGGAACAATAGAAGTTACATTAAATAATGGAAGAAAAACTCCAGGTAATGAAGACTGGATAGGATTATATGAAGAAAATGAAACTCCAGATGGTGATCCAAGTTCAATATGGTGGAGGACATTACCACAATTAGGTATTACAAGTGATAATGGTACATTCACTTTTGACCCAGTCAATATTCCATCTGATAAAAGAAGTAGATATTACAGCGGACAAAGATACAAGTTTATTTTTGCATACGATGATACGTATGATATTCAAGCAAGCGGTAATTTTGATATAACACCTGCTACGCTATCCCTTTCAAAAGATACATTTGCATTAGATGAAACAATTGAAATAACAATCACTGAGAGCAATAATCCAACACATACAGATGATTGGATAGGATTATATGAAGAAAGTGAGACTCCAGATGGTAACCCAGCGTCAATTTGGTGGGCAAAATTACCTGACCTAGGAATTACAGAAGGAGAAGGAACATTTACTTTTGACCCAAAAGATATCGTTGTAGATTATAAAGACAGATATAGGGCTAACAAAAGATATAAATTTATTTTAGCATATGATGATACGTATAGGATTGAAGCAAGTGATTATTTTACTACTACAGCCCCTATACAACAAAATTTAGCTCTTGATAATCATTGCAGTGCTAGTAGTGAACAAAATATTTTCCATAAAAATTATCCTTGTAAAGCCAATGATGGAAATATGTCTACTAGATGGTGTGCCAGCAATGGTGATAATAATCATTGGTGGAAAGTAGATTTGGGAGATAACCATAATATTGCTAAAACACAAGTTGTATGGGAATATGGCGGAAAAGTATATAAATATAAAATAGATGTATCTACTAATGACAGTGATTGGGTCAATGTAGTAGATAAAATCAACAATACTTCAAATATCCAAATACAGGAAGATAATTTTACAGTAAATGCAAGATACGTTCGTATAACTGTTACAGGATTAGAAGATGGTTGCTGGGCTAGTATCAAAGAATTTAAGATTTTTGAGTAATGTAATTGAATAGCTCTATAGGAAAAATAGTTCTGATAAAACAGAACTATTTTTTTTACAGGATGATTCATATAAAATTAATTAGTAGCAACAATGATGTTTTTTTCTAGGTTTACGTTTTTTGCATATACAATAGCATTTACATATATACTCTTCATATTTTGGTTTACGATGGCAACATTTTTTACCCCAATCATAATCATCATCACAATCGTAATCATAATCGTAATCATAATCGTAGTCATAGTCGCAATCATAATCATATTTACTATAACGTTTCATGTCAAACCTCCTTTAGAGCTTGTTCTACTATAATATATGCTTGTACCATTAATATGGTTACACCTTGTCCAAAAAAAAATAAAATAATAATTATATAAGAAAAACTATATGTCAATTTTAAAAATATAGTGATAAAATTATATGAAGTATAAAAAAATAATTTTTTAACTAATAATAATACATAAAATTGAATGGATATAATCGTTAAATTTGTAACATATAACAATAAAATTATTAAATTTTTACATTATATAATAATATAAAGAAATTGACAAAAAAGTGAAAATGATTATAATTTTTATATATTAGTGTATTACTAATAGCAATATAAAAAATATATTTGCTTTGATTATAGTAATATCAAATAATAAATTAAAGAGGTGATAGAGTGACAATATTTGCCACGATTATATTTTGCATATATGTAATTTTTCAAATATTGTATTTCATTATACCAATACAAACTATGTGGAATAATAAAAAATCAAAAGAGGAAAGAAAAGAAAATAAAGAACAAGGAATCTCTATATTAATACCTGCATACAATGAGGAATTAGTAATTAAGAATTGTATTGATGCAGTATTTAATTTAGAGTACAGTAATTATGAGACACTTATAATAAATGACGGTTCTTCTGATAATACTTTGCAGATTCTATGTACATATCTTGATTTAGAAGTAACCGAAAGAGCTAAATCTAATCGATTATCACATAAATTAATTCATAATGTTTTACAATCAAAAAAGTATCCAAATATATATGTAATAGATAAAGAAAATGGTGGAAAAGCAGATTCTTTAAACGCTGGAATTGAGTATGCACATAATGAAATTTTAATATCCATTGATGCAGACAGCATGTTAAAAAAAGACTCCCTAAATTATATTAACAATGAATTTCAAGATGAAAGTGTTATAGCAGCAGGTGGCACAGTTCATATTGCTCAAGGAATCAAAAAAGAAAAAGGGAAAATATTACCTGATTTTGGCATTAAGCCTCTTATTAGGTGCCAAGTCCTACAATATTTAGACAGTTTTTTTATAAGGAAAATAACTCAAGCTAAATTTGGATCGATGATAGTTATTGCTGGTGCTTTTGGAGCGTTTAGGAAAAGTATCTTACTCCAGATTGATGGATATAGGAGTACAGTAGGGGAAGATATGGATATAACTCTAAAATTACAGAAATATATTAATAAGAGTACAAAAAAACTCCGTTTATTATACATTCCAGAAGCAATTTGTTATACTGAATGCCCGGCTAATTTAAGAGGTCTATATAAACAGAGATTAAGATGGCAAAGAGCATTTATTGATTGCGTAGTGGAATATTGGGATTTACTATTCAAGGGTTTTAATAGAATAGTTTCTTATTATTTTTTACTGGACTCATTCATCATAGGAACTTTAACTGCTTTTTCAACGATTTTTATAGCCTTTGATATGGCAATACAGGGAATCAATACTTATATGCTAGTCATTCTTTTTATGATATCAACGTTTATTGCCATTTCACAAGATATATTATGCTTAACAGTAAGTGCCCACTATGGTTTTGTATACTCAAAGGTGGATTATGTTAAGATAATATTATTTTTACCATTTGAGGTTTTGATTTATCGACCATTAGGAATGGTATTTACAATAATTGGTACTATTTCATATTTCTTCAATGATCATCATTGGGGTAGTGCTGATAGGATTGGAGAATTTTCAATATCATAATTGTGAGCTATTTTATTACTATAATTTTAGAGAGGAAGATTATTTGAATAAGCAACAGGTGGAAAATAGAATTCTGTATTTGGATATATTACGTGTTTTAGCTATATTTGCAGTTATTGCAATTCATGTAACGGCAATGGATATAATCAAAGTGGAGGATATTGGAACTTTTGAGTGGTGGGTATCAAATATATTCAATTCATTTTCTAGATGGGGTGTACCAGTATTTTTTATGATAAGTGGAGTTCTATTACTGAACCCTAAAAACAATGAAAGTACATCAGAATTTCTTAAGAAAAGAATAGGAAAGATAGGTATTCCATTAATCATATGGTCTGTTATATATTCAGTTGCCAAACATTATTTTATAGAAATGGACAAGCCCGAAATTATTACATATCCTAAAATATTATTGACTGATATAATTTTTGATAGAGCATATTATCATCTTTGGTTTATATATGTTATTATAACTATTTACTTGATTACTCCATTTCTGAGAAAGATTATAAAACATTCTAATATCAAAGAAATTAGATATCTGCTAATTTTGTGGTTTATATCAACTATAGGGAGTTATACATATCACAGTATATATACTTGTATCCTACATGAAAAATCTTCATATATAAGGATATTAGATATACCTTTGGTTGGTGGATTTATAGGTTACTTTGTTCTTGGTTACTATCTTAATAAAATTGAGATAACTAAAAAAATAAGGGGAATAATTTATTTTATTGCTGGAACAAGTTTTATACTTATCCCCATACTAATATATTCTACTAGTATCGGAAATACTAAACTCAACGAACAATTTTACAACCACTTTATGATTACAACTTTTTTCATTACCATAGGAGTGTTTGTTTTCTTTAGATATAAGAACTTTGATAATATAATACCAGTCAATATGAAGAAACTAATTGTTTCAATGAGTAATGCAACATTCGGCATTTACTTAGTACATATGCTGGTTCTAGGTAATATTGTTAATGATATCATCCCTAAAGAAATAAATGCAATCATCAGAATAATAGCAAGAGTTATACTAACATATATAATCAGCTATTTAATAGTTATGTTAGGGAGATTAAATAAATATTTAAAGAAATATTTATTCCCATAATAATAGATATTTCTAGTTATGAATTTAATTTTATTAGAAGTAAGTCAGAAAAAATGTTTTGTTCTGACTTGGTTATTGCAAAACAGTATATGTATATGTTACGCCAGCTACTTGCTCGTCCTGAGCAAAAAGCTGGGTTCGGCGTCCTGCCTCACTACTCCACATATACATATCACGAAATAATCATCAATATAATCACAAAACACTTTTTCTTCTAAGCTACATAACCGATTG